>NZ_QNRR01000013.1 GCF_003315205.1 Roseimicrobium gellanilyticum
TCAGTGAGCGAAATTTCTTCTTCGCCGGGAGGCCCTCGGAAGCGTCTCGCCGCCGAGAAGTAGCAGAGAGGGCGAGGCATGGCGCTCTGTCGCAAAGAAAACGACGCTCTGCTCAGAGCGTCCCCCGCTCGATGCAGGTGAGCACCTTGCCCAGTCCCGTCAGTCCAAGGTTCACGCTCTTGGTCGCCATAGTAGCCGCAGCTCGCTGAACACGAATTGCGATATACACTCCTCTAAGCTCGAAGGTTATCCGCAATCCCGCGCAAAAGGAGCGACGGAAGAAGCCCTAGCCCCGGGGATTTCAATGGGTCCTGACCCACATACGACTCCGCTCAATTTGAGACGGATCGGGAGGGGTGTGCCCACTGACCGCAACACCGAACCCGAATGTTACAATAACAGCGATCCGCTGACGACGCGGTGAATGAGATCATCAGGTGGAGCCGTACATGGAAATCCCCCGTCGATCCGCCTGCGCGCTTCACCCCGAGAACCCGGGGTCGAGCAAGAAGGTTGCGCCGGGTGTGTATTGATTTCAGTTCCAATGACACGCTCAGTTTTCAACCTTCCAGCCACCCTAGTCGCCAGCCTTGGTCTTGCCAGTGCCGTCGGCGCAGCCGAACCGTTTGACGCCTTCTTGGAGAAGCACTGCATCAGCTGCCATGGCCCCGAGAAGGAGAAGGGGGACCTGCGAATCGACAAGCTTTCACGCGATTTCAAGCTGGGCGCGGATTCCCATCATTGGGCAGAAGTGATTGAACAGGTCAATTCCGGCGAGATGCCTCCGAAAAAGGAGAAGAAACCGACGCAGGAAGAAATCGAGGCATTCGTCACGGCACTCGACTCGAAAATCAAAGAGGGCCGGGCAGCGCGCATGGCAGCTCGCCCTGCCGTGTCGCATTACCGCCTGAGCCGCAAAGAGTATCAGAACACGGTCTATGACCTTCTCGGCGTTCGATACGATCCCGCCAAACCGGGTGAGCTGAACGAGGACACACTCTGGCATGGATTTGAGCGCATCGGCTCGGAGCTGTCGCTTTCGCCGTCGCATGTGGATCGCTATTACCGCGCCGCAGGCACGGTGCTCGACCGTGCTTTCCCCGCCGCGTCCGGCGAGGCCCGCAAAGTCCGCAAGACGGCGGCGGACCTGCGCTATAGCGGCGGGAAGGACCAGCAGGCAGCGCTGGACCGGTTCGGCATCAAACGGCCACTGCGTTACCTCCTCTTCCCTGGCACCGTCCAGAATGCGCTCTCAGCCAACTGGTTCGGCAAGACGGGACCTGAGCACAGCGGCCTCTACAAAGTGCGCATCCAGGCCAGCGGCGTCCGTCCGCCCGGTGGCCAGCCCGCGCACTTGAGCATCGGCAAGCGCACCGGGGAGGAGACGGTGGATGGCCTCATCGACTTCGACATCACGGCGCCGGAGGACAAGCCGCAGGTGTACGAGTTTGAGGTGTTTCTCGAAATGCCGGCATCGCTGGACTTCTGCGTCGTGGCCACCGATGTGGTGGATAGAAGGAGTGGTGCAGCCTTCCGCAACGCGCTCTCCAGCCGGGGAGGCTACATCTTCACGCACAGCAGCGAGACCCTGCTCCTGAACCCAAATGCCCCGCAGATGTTCGACGGCAAGGGGAACGGCCTCTTCTCCACGGTCCTCCTCGACTGGATCGAATGGGAGGGACCATTGGAAACAGACGCGGAAAAATCCCTCCGCAAGAATCTGGTGCCGGCCGACGACGCGACGCCCGAGGTGGTCGCGGAGCATCTGCAGCGCTTCGCTGAGCGTGCCTGGCGCCGGGCGGTGAACAAGGAGGAGCTGGAGGACTATCTGAAATCCTATCGCGAGGAGCGCGAAGCAGGCGAAAAGCCGGCCGAGGCCTATCGCGTGGCGATGCAGGGCGTGCTGACCTCCCGCAACTTCCTCTACATCGTGGAAGGCTCGCCGGAGGCCCGCGAGAAGCTCACCGACCTGGAACTCGCCTCACGGCTCTCGTATTTCCTGTGGAGCTCCATGCCGGATGACGCCCTCTTCACCGCAGCAAAGGGTGGCACCCTGAACGGCGAGGGACTGAAAAAAGAGGTCGACCGCATTTTGACGGACAGCCGGATCAATCGCTTCGTCGATGACTTCTCCCGCCAGTGGCTGCAGCTGCACCGCGTGGGCATGTTCCCGCCTGATAAGAAGCTCTACCCCACCTACGACCGGTGGCTGGAGACCAGCATGCGGGAAGAGCCGGTGGAGTTCTTCCGTGAAGTGTTGGTGAAGAACCTCCCCATGGAGAGCTTCCTCGATTCCGACTGGACCATGGCCAATTCGCGGCTCTGCGATTTCTACGGTCTGCCAGAGCCGAAGACGGATGCCTTCCAGCGCGTCTCGCTCAAGCCCGAAGATCGTCGCGGTGGCCTGCTCACCATGGGCGCATCGCTTGGGCTCACCTCCGACGGCACGCGCCACCGCCCCGTGCACCGTGGCGTCTGGCTCAGCGAAGTGATCTTCGCCAAGACGCCGCCACCACCGCCGGCCAACGTGCCCGCGATCGAACCCAATCCTCCTACAAGCGCCAAGGCTACCCTCCGCGAAAAACTGGAGGCGCACCGCGACAACGCCAACTGCTCCGCCTGCCACGCGAAGATCGACCCGCTGGGCATTGCATGGGACAACTACGATGCCATCGGCCAGTGGCGCACCCATGAAAAAGTCGCCGCAGGAACCGGCGCGGACCCCATGGTGAATCCCGCCGGCGAGATGCCCGACGGTCGCCACTTCAAGGATCCCAACGAATTCAAGCGGCTCTTGATCGAGGACCGTGACAAGTTCGTTCAGGCCTTCATCGAACACCTTTCCACCTACGGCCTCCGCCGCGTGCTCACCGTGGATGACGAAGACGACATCGCGGCCATCGCCGCAGAAGCGAAGAAAAACAAATACGGCGTGAAGGACATCGTCCGCGCCGTGGCGGTCTCCAACCTCATGCGCAAACGCTAACGCTCGCTCCGCAATCTCCCCTCTTTAAAATCCGATACTATGAGCAACTACCTGTCCCAATCCTGGCTGATCGACCGCCGCCATGCCCTCAAGGCATTGGGCTCTTTCATCTCGCTGCCTCTGCTGGAGTGCATGGTCCCGAGACAGGCGGCGGCAGCCGCGGCGATCACTGAAACGCCCAAGCGCAGCGCGTTCATCTATCTGGCGAACGGCGTGCATTCGCTGAACTACCAGATCACCACGTCGGGGAAGGACTACAAGTTTTCTCATTCGCTCAAGCCCTTGGAGAAGCATCGCCAGAGCATCACGCCCATCAGCGGTCTGCACCACCCGGGCAGCCTGAGCCATCACCACAACTGCATCAATGTGTGGCTGACCGGCGGCAAGCTCGGACCTTCGGACAAGAACACCATCTCGGTGGACCAGAAGATGGCGGAGATCACCGCGCAGCATACGCGCTATCCGTCTTTGGAAGTTGCTATCACGCAGGAATCTCTCGCGTGGACGGCGGACGGAGTGCGCCTGCCTGCGATGCGTCGCTGCAGTGAGATCTTTGCCTCGATGTTCGCAGAACCCAAGGGCGGTATCGCAGCCCAGCGCCGCGCCTTGCGCCGCAAGGGCAGCGTGCTGGATGACAACCTCGCCGAGGTGCGTCGCCTGGAGAAGCAAATGGGCAAGCAGGACAAGGGACGCATGGATCAATACCTCACGTCCGTGCGTGAGGCCGAAATCCGCACGCGACGGGCTGATGCCTGGCTGGATACACCGCTCCCGGTCATCTCCGAAGCCGACCGCCAGCGCACCAATCGCGACATCCCCGACACCAAGGCGGGTGATTATTTCCGCACGGTCTATGACCTCATGGTGCTTGCATTCCAGACGGATGTGACCCGCGTGGCCACCTTCAGCCTCGGTGGTGAGGGTCAGGCGATTTCCATTCCTGAAATCGGCATCACGGAGTCACGCCACCAGCTCAGCCACCACGGCGGTGACCCGGGCTATATGGAGAAGCTCACCAACTACGACACCTTCGCCATCGAGCAGTACAGCTACTTCCTCACGAGGCTGGAGGAAACCAAGGACCTCAGCGGCAAATCGTTGCTCGGCTCCACCATGTCCCTTTTCGGCAGCGGCATGTCCTACGGTCACAGCCATGGCAATGCCAACCTCCCGCTCGTGCTCGCCGGTGGCTCGGACCTCGGCTTGAAGCACGGCCAGCATCTGGACTTCAACAAGGAGGCTGCAGGATTCCAAGGTTATGCGCTCAACGCAGCCGGAGCGCTCACCAGCGCGCACTATCAGGTCTGCAGCCGCCCCGTGAACACCGACGCTCACATGAGCAATCTGCTCCTCCTCATGGCCCAGCGCATGGGCGTGGAGACGGACAAGTTCGGCGACAGCAACAAGGTGATCGCGCTGTGAGGTGAGCGCATGGAGTGATGGAGTAGTGGAATCATGGAGTGATGGGAGCCACATCGTTTCATCACTCCAAAACTCCATCATCCCATTGCTCCGTTATTCCAATACTCCATTGCTCCTCCACTCCACTACTCCCTCTCTCCGATGATCCGTGCCCCCTGGCTTCTGGCCCTGTGCCTCGGCCTCTCCTTCTCCACAAACGCCGCCCACGCACAACAAGGAACAAAGAACCAAGTACCAGGAACTGATGTGTTCCGTCCCGAAGCGGGGAAGTTTCCTCCTCTTGAGAAGGCGCATACCTACCGGGGTGAACTCGTGTTCGTGGATCACGTCAACCGCCGTGGCAGCGTCCGCGTGCAGGGTGAGGGCGGCACGTACTTCCGCAATGCCCCGCAGCCCTTCGCGCTTCTGCCATATGCCGTGGTGCGCTATCACGGTGCGCCGGCGGATCTGAGGGACATCCCGCTTGGCACCGTAATGCACGTCCGCGGCTTTCTCCCGCCGGACCCGAAGCTCTCCGCCGTGCCGGTGTTGCCCGTCGATAACAAGAACAAGATCGCGGGCTACAGCGGCACTGGTGTCGCGCCAGCCGAGAACCACATCCTCCTCCTGGAAGACGAACCCAGCCACTGCCAGCGCGAAGGTCTCGCTTGGAAGCTGAAGGAAGTGGACGTCAAGGACAACGAGGGCATGATCATGGCCAGCCTCGCACCGAAGACGGGCACCGGTGGCGACAGCAAAGCAACCGAGGAAAAGCTCACCTTTGACGCCGCCACCCGCGTCTGGCGCGGTCGCGAATGCCTGAGCATCGCCGACCTGATCGCAGAGGGAGCCTGGCCATCGAGTGGCAAGAAAGCACTCGATGGCCAGTCCGTGTTGCTCGGGATCACCTGGAGGCCCACGCCCGATGGTGTATTCACCCGCTTCCACATCTCGGACATCTGGCTGGACGACGCCGCCACACAACGTGCCGCGCAGAATCAAACCGAGCTGAACAAAGCTTTCATCCGCAGCCGCTGGATGCCAGCTTGGGTGGACAATGTGGAGTATGGCAAGTTCGGTCGCGCCACGGTGACCGTGACCTTGTTCGGAGGCATGGATCCTTCCCTGTATGCCGACTTCAAGAAGGGCGGACAGGTGCTGGTGAATGGAGCCGAGAATACCTTGAAGCACGCCGGAGGCGGATACGGCCCCGCGCACATGGCTTCCAAAGGCCCCATCCTCAACGTCACGAAGATCGAGGGAGAGGCCCCTGTGGGCAGCAGTGGCATCCAGGTCAAGTTTGAGACGGACCTCGTCATCGAAGGCATCCGCCCCACGAGAGTCATCCGCATCCGTCCTTCGGAGTGGCCCCAGGTACAGGTACCCCGCGAGGAATATCTCGGTGACGGCACCGACGCCGGAGATCGCTTCCCGACCCCGGACATCTTTCCCAAGTACTGACGCCGCCTGGAGTAACGGAGTATTGGAATTCCACAACTCCAGCACTCCATTACTCCACCGCTCCCTCGCTCCCTTTCCTCATGAAGTCACCCGCTGCGCTCTTCTGCGCCCTCACCACTCTCGCGTGCTCGACCACGGCCTTCGCCCTCGACCCTCATGTCGAAGCGGTCATCCGCACCGTGGAAGGCGCCAAGGGCAAAGTCGAAAAGACCGAGGACGGCCAGAGTCTCAAGCTTGTCGATCTCGCCGTGCCCAACACCGGCCCGCATGATCATCGCAAGGACGATCCCTATGACGCGGCTTTCTTCGAGCACCTCGGCCACATCACCACGCTCGAATCGCTCAACGTCATCTCCACCAAGTTCAACGACGAGTGGATGCCACACATCGCGAAGCTTACCAAGCTCAAGACCCTGCGATTCACGAACAACGGCAAGCTCACAGACGCGGGCATGGTGCAACTCGCCGGACTGAAGGATCTGGAGAGCTTCTCCTTCGTCGGCACCGCCATCACCGGCAAAGCCTATGCGAAGTTTGAGGGCTTCACCAAGCTCACCCGCGTGAGCCATCGCGGCAGCAAGATTGATGACGAAGGCTTGAAGGAACTCTGCGACCACCTGCCCAACCTCGAAAGCATCAGCCTCGCACATGCAAAATTCACCGATGCCGGAGCTCCGAACCTTGCGAAGCTCGTTAAGCTCAAGAGCCTCGAACTGGGAGCACTCGCTACGCCTGCTGCGTTGAGGAACATCACCGCGCTGCCACTCGAAAACCTCCAGCTCGGCGAAGGTTTCGACAAATCGGAATCCCTGCCCATCATCAAGGAGATCAAATCGCTGAAGCGACTCACGCTCACGAACTGCAAGACCACTACCGAGGACGATCTCAAGCTGCTCGCCACCATGACGCAGCTCGAGTCTCTGGAGTTCGGCCACCTTGAGATGACCGATGCACTTCTGTCGCAACTGACCGCCTTCACGTTCCTCAAGGAATTGAAGTTCTATTACCCGAAACGTTACTCCCCCGAGACCCAGGCCAGGATCCAAGCCGCAGTACCCAAGGTCGCTGTGAAGTTTACTCCGCAGTAGTTCCCTGTTCCTCGCAGCCCGTTGAGACGTTGAATCCACAATGCCTTCCCGTCACTTAAACTCCAGGCAACGCTCACGACACTCCTCTGATCTATCGTATGGCGAGCCCAATCACCGGTGGGGAGCCGCTGCGCCGGCTTCCTAATCAGGTGGGCGGAGGAGGTGTGGAACGAACGCGTGGCAAGACGCTGGCACACATATGCTCCGCTCCGCCGAACTACTCGCCTTGCCAGAAAGCTGCCCTTTAAAAAACAGGAACCAGGCACAATGGACATGAACCGCGTCATCCTTCTCCTCACCCTCACCTCCCTTCTGTACGCCCACGCCACCGCTGCCGCAGACGAACCGTTCCGTCCTGAGGCTGGCAAGTTCCCCCCATTGGAAAAAGCCTATTCCTATCGCGGTGAGCTGGTGTTCGTAGATCACGCAAACCGTCGCGGCAGCATTCGCGTACAGGGGAATGGCGTATTTCGCCGGAATGAGCCGCATCCTTTTGCCATGCTTCCCTACGGCATGGTTCGTTATCACGGCGCACCCGCGGATCTTCGGGACATTCCGCTCGGGACCGTGCTGCACGTCCGTGCCTTCCTTCCCCCCGATCCGAAGATCTCCGCCGTACCCGTGCTACCGGTCGACAGCAAGGACAAACGATCCAGCTACGGCGACATCGGCTCTGCCCCCGCGGAGAACCACGTTCTCCTCCTCGAAGACGAACCCAGCCGCTGCCAGCGCGAGGGTTTGGTCTGGAAGCTCAAGGAACTGGAACTCAAAAACAACGAGGGCACGATCGTCGCCAGTCGCGAGCCGAAAGCTGGTCCGGGCGGAGACAGCAAGGTCAGCGAAGAAACCCTGAGCTTCGATGCCGCCACACGCATCTGGCGTGGTCGCGAATGCCTTGAGATCTCCGACCTGATCGCAGAGGGAGCCTGGCCCGCGAGTGGAAAGAAATTGCTCAATGGCCAAGCCGTCCTGCTGGGGATCACGTGGAAGCCCACACTCGGCGGTGTGTTCACCCGCTTCCACATCTCAGACATCTGGCTGGACGATGCCTCCATGCAACGCGCGGCGAAGAATCAGACTGAGACACACAAGGCTTTCATCCGCAGCCGCTGGATGCCTGCATGGGTGGATGCCGTAGAGTATGGCAAGTTCGGTCGCGCCACGGTGACCGCAACCCTGTTCGGTGGCATGGACGTTTCTCTCTACGACGATTACAAGAAGAACCGCCGGGTGTTGGTGAATGGCGTAGAGAACACCTTGAAACACACGGAAGGCGGCACCTCCGGCCCCACACAGATGGCCTCACAAGGCTCCATCCTCGATGTCACGCAAGCGACCGGAGAGCCCCCCTTGGGCAGCAGCGGCATTCAGGTCCGCTTTGAGACGGACCTCATCACCGAAGGCATCCGCCCCACCCGCATCATCCGCATTCGCCCCGCCAGCTGGCCCGATGTCCACATGCCCCGCGAGGAATACCTCAACAGCGGCGGCACCTTCAGCCACGAAGACCGCTTCCCGACGCCGGATATTTTTCCGAAGTACTAAGGTCTTTCCGAGCGGAAAAGGCATCCACCCTGCTCCTCATCCGCGAGTCCTGCGAGTCGGATGCGGAAGCTTTCGTGCAGCTGGAGCACTACATCACATGGTTGGTCTGATCCTCTCGCGAGAGGTATTGTTGACTGACCCATCCTTGTATTTGTGCAATACTTCCCAAGGTGACGGCCAACAAGAAATGACCACGAGCAAACCGCATCGCAGTTCATTCCTTCTTCTCTCCAGTGGCATGGCGTTGTTGACGCTGACCTTGCTGCTGGCGAGTTGCAGTTCCTCCTCGTCTGCCTCCAGGGGACCCAGCAGTTCCAGACTGGACCAGTGGGGAAATCGAGCGGGGCCAAGCGGCTTTGGCACGGTGGTGGTGGATGCTGGACATGGTGGAAAAGATTCGGGGGCGGTGTCACGCCGCACGGGATTGGTGGAGAAGACGCTGACGCTTGACCTGGCGAGGCGTCTCCGCAGTGAATTGCGGGGAAGCTTTCGTGTGGTGATGGTGCGCGATTCGGATGCGTTTGTGGACCTCGATGACCGCGTTCGTATCGCTAACAAAAAAGACAGCGTCCTCGTCAGCATCCATTTCAACGCAGGCTCGCGGCGACTCGCGGGACCGGAGACGTACTGGTGGCGGGTGGACAGCTACACCCTGGCGAAGCGTGTGCAGCGTAATCTCACGGGCGTTTCCGCACAGGACAACTCGCGCGGCCTCGTACGCCGTCGCCTGAGGCTGACGCGCAATCCGATGGTGCCATGCATCCTCGTCGAGGGTGGTTATATCACCAACGCTCGCGAAGCGAAGTCACTCGCCAACCCCGCCTATCGTGCGCAACTGGCACGCGCCATCGCTGCAGCGCTGCGTGAGCAGGCCGCCGAGGGTGATGGCAATCTCGGTCCCCTGCCCGCGTTCATCTCCGCACCACCCAGCCGGCACGGGGATGCGCGCAGCAGTTGATGCCATCAACAATTGAAATGGGTCTTCGCGCCGGAAGCGAGGGGCTGGGCAAAGGAGCGTGGACACTCTTGTCCGCCGTTCCGCAGTGTGGCGACCTCATTCATGTAGAGGCTGCTGGTGACGCTTCTGAAGTAGCTGGTGGAAAGTGGCCTTGCCTGCCAGGTGAAAGAGCGTGGTGCGTCAGGGATGGCGGACAAGAGTGCCCGCGCTCCTTTGAAATGCTGCACACAACGTCACGTTACCACCACCGGCCCAATCCCCAAAAGCGCCAGCGTCGGCTTGCCAGCCTCGCGCGCTTGCTCCAGGTCGACACTGAACTCCATCTGCCAATCGTTCAGGCCTTCCGGATCCACCAGCACCTGGCACACGCGCCAGGTGCGCTTGTCCTCGCTCGACTCCACATACGTGTGGCGGCCATTGCGCGCTTCGTTGTCAATGCTGATGCGCTCATGCTCGTCGTAATACGGATCCAGCGTGGCAATGAGGCTCTCTTCACTCCAAATCGACCGAAGCTGAGAGAACTGGGATGCCGCGAGCTTGTAGTTCCCCATGGCGAGAGGGCGGAGGAAGCGGAAGATTTCGGTGCGGACCAGTGCGATGAACTCACGCTTGTTCCGCGTAATGTCCGCGGGCTCCCTGGAGGCAGGCTCGTCTTCGCTCGGTTTCCAGTTGGGGTCACGCAGGCGCTCCCATTCATCCAGCAGACTGGAGTCGGTGCCGCGCAGCACACCCGCGAGCCAGGCTTCCATCTCCTGCACCGATTCGGTCTTAAACTTGTCCGGCACGGTTTGCGTAAGGATTTTGTGCACGCCGGAGAGGTGGCGCAACAGCACGCCCTCGGCACGGTCGAGCTCGTAGTCCTTGATGTAGTCTGCGAAGCTGCGGAAGTTCTCGAACATCTCGCGGGCGATGCTCTTGGGGCGGATGTGATCCTGACCCACCCAGGGATGCTCTGCCTGGAACTCGTTGAACGTGCTGTAGATGAAATCGCGGCACGGCTTTGGATATTCCAGCTCTTCCAGCCGGGCCATGCGCTCCTCGTACGGAATGCCCTCGGCCTTCATTTCGGCCATCGCATCGTCCTTCACCTTGCTGAGCTGGCGGCGCAGGATGGTGTCCGGATTCTCCATGATGGACTCACAGAGCGTCATCATATCCGCCGCATAGGTCGGCGATGCAGGATCGATGATGGCAAGGGTGTCGATCACATAGAGCGCCAGCGTATGGTTGAGCGAGAAGTCATCCTGAAGCTCAACGTTCAGCCGCAGCTTCCGCCCTTCGGCTCGCTCAGCTTTGGGAAGCATCTCGATGATCTTGCGCTCCACCAGCGCGCGGAAGAGTTGCCAGGCACGCTTTCGGTGCTGCTTCTTCGCCTTCGGCGGCTCGTGCGAGTCCGCAATCAAACGCTGCATGGCACGGCAACCATCGCCATCACGACTGAGCACCTGGAGCAGCATGCCGTGCGAAACCTGGAAGCGCGAGGTCAGCGGCTCGGGTGATGCCGACTGGAGTTTCTTGAAGGTGTCCTCATTCCACCCCACAAAGCCCTCCGGTGGTTTCTTCTTCACCATCTTGCGTAGCTTCTTCGCATCGCCCGCCGCCTTGGCGTCCATCTTGAGATTCTCGATGACGTGCTCCGGTGCCTGCGCGACCACATACCCGATGTCGTCGAAGCCACGTCGTCCGGCGCGGCCACTGATCTGATGGAAGTCTCGCGCAGAAAGGGTGGACACCTTCTGTCCGCCATACTTGCTCAGGCGCGTCAGCAGCACCGTGCGAATGGGGACATTCACACCTACCCCAAGCGTGTCCGTGCCGCAGATGACTTTCAGCAGACCACGCTGCGCGAGCTGTTCGACCAGCATGCGGTATTTCGGCAGCAGTCCGGCATGGTGAATGCCGACGCCATGAGCGAGGTATCTCTTCACTTCCTTTCCATAGGGACTCGTGAACTTCACGCCCATCATGAAATCCTTGATGGAGGCTTTCTCTGCCGGAGTGCAGAAGTTCAAGCTCATCAAATCCTGCGCAGCCTGCGCGGCTTCATTCTGCGTGAAATGGACAAGGTAGACGGGCGTCTTTTTGGCCTCGACCAACTCTTGCAGCGTAACATCCACTGGTGTCTCCACATAGCTGAACTCCAAGGGCACAGGGCGTTCTCTTGAGGACACGATGGTGGTCTCCGCGCGTGTCAGGCGGGTGAGTTCGTCCCGGAAAAATTCAGTCGCGCCCATGGTGGCGGACATGAGCAAGAACCTCGACTCACTCATGGTGAGAAGAGGCACCTGCCACGCGACGCCACGCTCGTGGTCCGCGTAATAGTGGAACTCGTCCATGATGACCTCGCGAAAAGGGGCCTGGGCACCGTCGCGCAGCGCGTAGTTCGCGAGGATTTCGGCCGTGCAGCACATGATGGGCGCATTGCGGTTCACCGTGGCATCACCCGTGGCCATGCCCACGTTGTCCGGCCCGAAGTCACGGCAGAGCGCGAGGAACTTCTCATTCACCAGGGCCTTGATCGGGCTGGTGTAGACCGAGCGCCGACCCATCGCCAGCGAGCGAAAGTGCAACGCCGTCGCCACCAGCGACTTTCCAGAGCCAGTCGGAGTATTGAGGATGACATTCTTGTCCTCGAAGAGCTCCAGCACCGCCTCCTCCTGGGCGGGGTACAGCTCCAGCTTCTTCTCCGTTACATAGTCGAGGAAGCAGCTCAGCAGGTCGTCATTGGAGGCGCCGGAGGATGACGGCAAGCGGCGCAGCAGGGGGTGGTCGGACATTGAACGGACACCGTCCCGAAACGGAGGCGTCGGGCAATGACTGATTTCCTGCAGGGAAGATGAATGGGGCGTGATCAGCCCTTCATGGCAGCACCACTTTCTTGCCGGTCTTGGCAGACTCGCGTGCCGCTTCCTGAATCTCCATCGCAATGAGATTCGTCTCCAGGGAGGACATGCTGCCCTTCGGATCGATTTCACCCCGGATCACCGCCGCGAAATATTCTACCGAAGTTCCATAGGGCGCGGGCAGCGGAGCCGCAGTCTTCTGCTCAAAGCTCTTCGCACGCTCCAACCGGATGTCATAGTCCGTGGGATTGATCGTCCGGATGATCCCCTTCCGACCGTAGATCTCCACGTCCTTGCGCGGGAACGTCCAATCCCAAGACGCCTGGATGATGCCCTGCGCATGCGGATACTCAAGGATGAGCGTCGCATTGTCATCCACCTTGGTCCACGTCTCAGGCCGGTTCGTCTGGAAGACGGCCGTGACTGACTTCGGGCGCTGATTTCCCAGCAGCCAGGTCGTGATGACTCCGCCGTAGCACCCAAAGTCCGACGAAGCTCCTCCCCCATTCAACTTCGGATCCTTCAGCCACTCAAGGAACTCAGGCTGCACCCTGTCAGGACCAGGGTGGCCGAAGTGGCCCACGATCTTCGTGAGCACGCCGAGCTGCTGCTCCTCAACACAAATGCGGTGCGCTTCGCCAAGGCACGCATACCACGTCGTCTCAAGATTCGTCAGGAGATGGATCTTGTGCTCCCTGGCCAGCGCAGCCATGCGATCCGCTGCGGCCTTGTCCACCGCCAGAGGCTTTTCCACAATCACGTGAATGCCACGCGGAGCCGCCGCCTCGACCGCGGCCAGATGGTCATACGTATTGGTGAAAACCCAGATGGCCTGCGGCTTCAACTCATCCAGCATCTTCGGGAGATCAGCGCCAAAGGACACCTTCTCGAGCTGGAAGCGTTCCTTGTACCGGTTCACCACTTCCTGGTTGGGCTCGTAGATGCCCACGATTTCCACCGAACCCTGATTCGCCTTGTGCAGGAATCCACTCACATGGCCGTGCACCAAGCCCGCGATGACGACTTTGACCGGGGCAGGAGAATCCGCAGCACTGACATGAAACGAACTGACGAGAAGCGAGAAGACAATCAGGAAGCTCTTGAACATCCATCAATAGAGCGCTCAACATCGCGTTTCTTGCAGAAATCACGGATGGATCGCCCTCAAACACAGGGAAGCGAAAGCTTCCCCCAAAAAATCGGGGCACTCCTGCCCCCTCAGTGGGATGCGGCGACCTGACCGCACAGGGGACTGTGCGGACCACCAAGAACTACCCAACAATAATCCCCTTCGCCTTGCGCTCGCGTTCGCGCTCCAGCAGCGGGATCTTCTCGTCAGTTTCCATCACCTGCACGCCAAGGTCGCCAATGCTGCGCAGGGTCTTGCCCTGGAAGATTGCAATATCCGCCGCCATGCGCTTGAAGACATCGTCCACGGAGTGGAGACCGTTCGAGCCGCTCACGGCGAGGATGAGGTCACGCAGGATTTCCCAATCGTCATGCGCTTCGCCGGGGAGTTCCACGGCCTTGTTCAGGCGCTGGAGACGGCCGGTGACGTTGATCATGCTGCCGCGCTTCTCGGCATAGGTCGCTCCGGGGAGCACCACGTGGGAGAGCTCAGCAGTGGCATTCGCCAGCACGTGGCTGGAGGCGAGGAATTTCAGCTTGCCCAGCACCTCCTTGGTGAGGCCGAGCTTCAGGAGGTTTTCGCCGAGGGCGAGCACGACCTTGACCTTGCCGGACGTGATGTCCGCAATAATCTGGTCCAGCTGCTTGCCGGGCTCGGTGCCCCAGATGGTGCGCACCCCATTGCTGTTGGGGTTCATGTCGGCAGCGCGCAGGTAGTTGTCTGCTTCGCGCGTGCGCGGCACCACATCGAACTGCGAGGTGCCGAGCGCCTTGATGAGGGCCTTCGCGAGATAGAGCTCTTCGTTCGTCATGCGCGCGGAGGCGATGACGGCAATCTGGTCCGCGGGCACTCCGGCGACACCCTGCGCCACGGCGAGGATGGCGTCCTTCCACGTTGCGGCCTGATGCTTGCCAGCCTTCTTCACGAGCGGCTGGGTGAGGCGGAACTCGCTGTTGACGAAATGGAAGTCGAGACGGCCGCGGTCGCACATCCACGTGCTGTTCACGTCGTTGTTCTCGCGCGGGGTCTGGCGGTAGATGGTCTGCTGGCGGGAGGAGATCTCCATGTTGCAGCCGCGGCCGCAGTGGGTGCAGATGGACTTCGTTTCCTTCAGGAACCAGACGCGCTGCTGGAAGCGGAAGTCATTCGAGGTCAGCGCTCCCACCGGGCAGATGTCCACGGTATTGAGCGAGTAGTTGTTCTCCAGGCGCTTGCCCGGGTGCACCGCCAGGGTGGTATGGCTGCCGCGCTCGGTGAATCCAAGCACCGGGTCATCCACGATCTCCGCGCAGAAGCGGATGCAGCGGGAGCACATGATGCAGCGCTCGTCATCCAGACGCACGCGCGGGCCTACATCGACATTCTTCGGCTTCTTGACCTTCTCTTCACGGAAGCGGCTCTGGCCATTGCCATGCTCCACGCTGAACTCCTGCAGGCGGCACTCACCGGCCTGGTCGCAAATGGGGCAGTCGAGGGGGTGATTGATGAGCAGGAGCTCCATCACGCCGCGGCGGCATTCCTCGCTCAGCTTGCCTTCGGTGCGGATGCCCATGCCCTCGCTGACCGTGTTCGCACAGGCGATGACCGGGCGCGGCATCCAGCCGATGACCGGCATGCCGTGCTCGTCCTTTGCAGGCTCCTGGCCGGGGGTGGGACGCGGGGGCATGCCCATCTCCACGAGGCACATACGGCAATTGCCGGGGGAGGAAAGCTTCGGGTGATAGCAGTAGTGGGGCACCAGCTCACCCGCGATACGGCACGCCTCAATCATGCGCATGCCCTTGGGGAACTTGTGCCACTTGCCATTGATCTGCACGTTCACCGTGTCCACCGGAGGCGGCGAGGCGGAGGCGCTGGCAGGGGCAGTACTCATCGTAATAAGGCGAGAAGCATTAATGGATTCGCGGGAGTGTCCAGCAAGGGGAATTTGTGAAAAATTTCACAAGCGCGAATGGCAGCTCACCCACTCCTTGTGCGATCAGGGCACGGAAAGACCACCCGCACAAACAAATACTCCCACCTCCCGAGCATTCAGAAGCCACTCCCGTTCAAGGAGCAACACGCCCCAAGGGCCATCCCACGGCTCCCCACTCCCGCCAGACGTGGAGTCCCCCGAACATCTCGCTGCCATCATTCCATCACTCCGATATTCCATCACTCCCCCTCCACCTCCCAATCCACACCCGATTTCGAGGTAGCACATCACACCGCCCCTTTCCCTCCGCATGCCTGCGACCGACGCCGACTCCCCCACCAGCGCCCCGCACCCCGCTTGGACCACCGCCACCGTGGTGCTGAACCGCGAGTCCGGCGCCGTTTCCACCCTCGGCCCCGAAACCCTGGCAGAGGACCTGAAGACCGAGTTCCTCAAAAACGGCATCACCGCCACCGTGCACCTCGTGAAGGGGTCCGAGCTGGAAGCCACGCTGAAGCAGGCCAGGGACGACGACAGCGATGCCGTCGTCGTCGGAGGGGGCGATGGCACCGTGGCCGCCGCTGCGGCACTGCTCGCCGGCGGGGACAAGCCGCTGGGCGTGCTCCCATTCGGCACCTTCAACATCGTCGCGCGTGACCTGAACATTCCGCTGGATTGGCAGGAAGCCGTCGCCGCCCTCGCCACCGCGCCAGCCACATGCATGGACCTCATGGAGGTGAATGGCGGCCTCTACTGCTGCGTGTGCGTCCTCGGCTTCTTCCCCGCGCTGAAGATGGCCCAGCCCGAGCACCATGGGAACTGGGTGGTGCGCACCCTGCAGACCTGCATGCTCGCCTTCCGCAGCATGGCCACCTTCCCCCCGCTCGACTTGAAACTCGTGCTGGATGGCAAGGAGATCCACCGGCGTACCCGCTTCGCCCTGCTCGCGAACAATGACTACGAGGAAATGTTCGGCCTCATCCCCAAGCGCAAAAGCATCAACGGCGGCTACTTCACCATCTACGTCTCCAACCACCGCACGAACATCGGCATGACCCGTGCCCTCATCTCGTGGATCCTCGGCCGCTTCAAGCAGGACAAGGAACTTACCATCTTCCACTGCGACGAACTCGACATCGTCGTCCGTCGCAAAGGCGTGATCCCCGTGATGGTCGATGGCGAGGTGAAGAAACTCACGTCACCGCTGAAGATAAGAACACGCCCTCAGGAGCTATGCGTGCTGGCACCTGAAGTGGTGAAAGAAACCGTCGAGCACGAAAAGGCGGAGCCCATCTGAGAGAGCCTGCCTGCTCGATCCAAAGATAAGGCATACACGATTGATCCAGATGTTGTGATGCGCAGCGTCCTTGGACTGCGCGCAGCCCTGCTGCCGCTTTCCAGAGTCCATCCCGCTCTGCGGGACTGTGGCGATGGAACCACTCGCTCGTGATCACACGCTACCGGAGAACAGTAGGCGACTTCGTCGCAGCATAGCGTGCAGCAGGCTGCACTTGAGGAAAGCGGCAGCAGGCTGCGCGCAGTCCAAGGCCTTCGGCACAGCATCTGGATCGTTGCACTCACGCTCACTGCCATGCCTCGAACTGCAAGCGGACGCCCATCACGTCATCAAAAATAGAAACGGCAGCGCGATGCCTGCGCTGCCGTTCTGGATCTGGTTCAGCCCAACCGCTTACGCACGGTAGACCTTTTGGAACGTCGTGTAAGAACCGTCGCTGTAGTAGTTCGCATACGTCACCACCGTCACATGGTAGACGTACTGGTGACCGCAGCTGTCGTAGCCATACCGGCACTGCGTCGTGCGGCAGATCTCCTTGGTGCCCATATACACCGGTGCACAGTGGAAGGAGTGATGGTGCTTGGCCTTGTTGAACTTGATTCCGTGATCGTGAGCGCTCGCAGTGGTGGGGGCAAAGGTGAAGCCAGCAATCGCGAGGGCAACTATAGCAAGAGTTTTCATGACGTTGGTTAGAGTTGGATTTGGGAGAGATTCAAAAGAGACTCTCATCCGTTCTCTGATTGCATGTAGACCCACCTCCGTTTGTATCAAAAAATCTTCTGGGCCCCTTTACACTGCGGCTTCGAAGACCTCGGAAAGTGCTCAGCATAAGCCCCAAGAATCACTGAAGAATTAGCCGCAAAAAGACGCAAGAAATACAAAGGGTGGGGAAGGTCATGAGCGTGGCTACCACGGGAACACAGCCTTCGACCGACATTCCTCCGGTCGTAAGTATCGCCCATCAAATCACCGGTAGGGGGCTGCTGCGCCGGCCTCCAAATTTTCGTGGGCGGAGGCGGTGTGGAACTGGGTGGAATAACCCAGCGTGTGCAATTCACGCAATGCTCCGCACCTCCTCCGCCCTCTCTAGTCAGGGCGCCGACGCAGCAGCACCCTACCAAAAACCATTTCGCAACGCCAATGACCAAAGGGGTTCAACCGCGCCTAACAACTGCTCAACCACAGCAAACTCCCACCGTCCTACCGCCGCACCGCTCACCGTCGCACCGGATCACAGCGCCCTCGCATACGCCCCACCATCCACCAGCAGCGCCTCACCGGTGATATAGCTCCCCGCCTCACTCGCCAGCAACAACGCCGGCCCCGCCAGTTCCCTCGGCTGCCCCCAGCGCTGCAACGCCGTGCGCGTCGCAAACGATTCCTTCTCCTGATCGTTCAAGAGACTCATCGGCAGATCCGTGAGGAACGGTCCCGGGCACAGGCAGTTCACCGTGATGTTGTACGTCCCCAGGTCCAGTGCACTCGCTTTGGCCATGCCAATGAGACCCGCCTTGCACGCGGAATACACATTGCGCTTCTCCTTCGATCCCACCCCGAGCACCGAGGACACATGGATGACACGACCCCACTTCCGCGCTTTCATCCCCGGCACCAGCGCCCGCGTCAGCACCATGCAGCTCGTGAGATCCAGTTCCACGATGCGATCCCACGCCTCATCCGTGATTTCATCAATCGCCTGCGGTGCATTGCTCCCCGCGTTGTTCACCAGGATATCCACCTTGCCCAGCCGCCTCTCCGCCTCCGCCGCGAGCGCCTTCACCTGCGCTCGGTCCACCATATCCGCCACCATCCACTCCACCTTCACGGATAAGCCCTCACCAATCTCCGACGCCGCCCGCTTCAGTTCCTCCTCACTCCGGCTCGAGATGAACACATCCGCCCCCGCCTCCGCAAACCCCCGCGCCATCGCCTTCCCCAATCCCTTGCTCCCTCCCGTCACCAATGCCGCCTTGCCCGTGAGATCGAAAAGAGGATGAATATGCGGTGACGATGCCTGTGCCATGCCACCACAGTAGCGCGGAAGAGTCCCGAAAGGCAAGACCAAGCCGTGCCAGCCAGCGTCGCCCCTCAACCCAAAGTAGCTACGGCTTCAGCCGTACTCAGTCATCCGGCATCATCCATCGACCCGTTCCGCTGAAAGTCGGTTCCTGCCTTGGGCACAGCAAACAAGGCGCCAGCCAGGGTGCCTCCCGCTGCCCCCAGGGGGATCATATCCCAAGCGCCCAGCGTCAAACCTCATCCTGCCCTCATCTCGCGACCTCAATCCGATCTATCACACCGCCTCGCGTGCGACCCAATAACCATGGGTCCCCTTACCCACCAGTCTTCAGTCCAAATTTCGAAAGGGTCCGACGCCGTTTTTTCTCTTCCTCCATCTTCACCTTAATCGCCTCCTCGCACGCAGAACAGTAGATGTAATGCACCGGCTCAACGTAGAACGCGCTCCTGGTACTACTGACCCCAAGGGGACGAGGCATTGGGAAAGCAATCCGCCACTTGATGTAGTCTGGATCGGGCAGCACGCAGATTTCATCTGACTGCCGATAGCCATCTACTTCGATTACTTTCTGTCGGTGCTTCATGCAGATGATATCACCATCGGCATCCGTGGTGCCCTCCTTTCCCTTGTAGTGCCGGGCCGTGGTACCGCATGAGACCAGCACCGCCAGTGCAAGCACGGCAACAGCATGAAGCACACTGCCGAAACGGAAAAGGTTCACCGACATCCTGCACGATAGTCGAGAACAAGAACCCAGCAACACCAACCAAGACCAACAACCAGCACCCCAATAAAACAACCGCTCAACCATCGCTCAGCTATTGCTCACCCATCGCAAACACCCTCCTCAGTTTCCCCAGCAGCCACTTCTCCCGCTTCTTCGCCAAATCATGCTCCCACAGACGGACCACCGTCCACCCCTTCTTCCGCAACGCACGCGACTGCTTCCTGTCCCTCGCCTGATTCATCTCCCGCTTCTCATCCCAAAACGTCCGGTTCTGCTTGGGCCGGATATAGCACTTCGGACACGCATGCCAGAAACACCCATCCACAAACACCGCGACCTTCAATTTCGGAAAGATGAAGTCCGGTCGGAAGGTGAACGACCTCAACACCCGTTTGCCAATCTTCCTGTCAGTGACCTGACCTTCACCCCTCAAACGCGCATGCCGTCTCCATCCTCTCATACCGTTGCTGCGGAAGACTTCGACCATGCGCAGCTCGGTATTCCTGTTCCCTCGGGAACGGATGCGCGACATCACATCGCTTCGCTTGGCTCTGGTGAAGATGTCCGGCATTGGCTCCTCAGTGTAGTCGTTCACGAGAGTACGCGCTGCAGCACAGTTCCAGCTCATGAGTCATGCCGAGGAAATGAATCCAGCAGTGTTGGGACCTCGGGAAAAGGGATGCCCGGCGCAAGCTTTAGAGCCAACGCCTTTGCGCCAGCATAAGTGTCCCGGTCTGCGATGTGCTCTGCAATGCCATCGGACTCCAATCCGTACAGACCATAGATGACGGGTCCGTAGTCGGGGTCTTCTGGATCGTCGTTGGCACCATACTGCCGAATGTCACCTTCAGGTTCAGATCGGCGCACAGTGCGAATCTGGAGCTGGCAAAACGATGACTCTGAATTGGTGTTTTCTTCGGTCAGATTCACGGGCACTGCCAGCCCCTCCAGCACTTTGACAGGCAGCCTCAGATGTAAAGCCACTCGAAGGCAGTCCATCTCATCAAAGCTCGCAAAACACTCCGGCCCCATCACCTCAAGGCAAGCATCCCCGAATCTATCTTCCAGCAAGTAGGGCCACACATCATCCAGACACTCAAAGTCAACTCTGTCGGCGCACCAGGATTCGAACAGCGACGCCACCCGCATCAACTGGCGCATAAACTCATCCCCCCCATGATAGACTTCGCTCAGATTGCGTTTGGGATCATGATCCACAGCCTGCCAGCAGGCATTCCAGATCGAGAGGGCTCCGGCAAACACGGCAGCGGGATCGAGGTCGGAGGATTGTTCCATACAAGATGAGGCGACTCTGGCTTGGTTGTAGCGGTGTTGGAAAGACGTTGCTTGTAACGATTCTCCCCGGTATTTTCCTGGGATGTCAGAGTCGGAAAACTGGTCGCAGAATGAAGTTGAAGCGATTGTTGCTGACTACTTCGCCATGTGGGAAAAGGAGCTCCGCGGAGAAACCTTCAACAAGGCAGAGCACAATCGCATCCTGCGAAAACTGATTCCAAACCGTTCACGCGGTTCCGTTGAGAAGAAGCATCAGAACATAAGCGCCGTGCTTTGGCACCTTGGCTACCCATTTATCGATGGGTACAAACCCCTTCCACGCTATCAAAACCTACTGCGCGATGTCATTGAGACACGGCTTAAAAACCAAATTGTCATCAATCGATTAGTTAGCAAGAAGGTGCATGCCCCAGCAACCTTGTCACCGATTCCAAAGAAGGGCCTGAACAGAATTGTAGTTCCTCCGCCCAAGCGGAAAGAAATCAAAGAGCTGCTCCAGGAGGAGGCTAGAAAGAAGACGGCGTTCATCAGGCGCAATTACCTTGAGATCGAAGCCATGAACCATTCGCTTGGTCGGGCAGGTGAAGAATTCATTCTGCACTACGAGCGTGAACGCTTACGACGAGCTGGCAAGAAGGCACTGGCCGGGCAAGTCGAGCATGTGTCAGATACGAGGGGCGATCATATGGGCTACGATATCCTATCGTTCGAAACCGATGGACGAGAACGTCTGATAGAAGCAAAGACCACCCGGTTCGGACAGATGTCACGCTTCTTCGCGTCAGCAAACGAAGTGGAATTCTCCGACGCGAACAAGAAGATCTACTTCCTATATCGCCTCTTCGACTTTGAACGGAATCCGAGATTCTTTGTGCTCGGAGGATCATTGCGCGAATCCTGCAACCTGACGCCTTTTACGTATTCGGTTGTGCCTACATAGCCCAGCAATACACGACAACGTCCGGCCTCTTTCTGCACCTGATTCCCAAACATCAGCAAATCACATTGCAGCGCTCGGCGGATTCGCACTTCTCTCTCACCCCTTAATCCCCGCCGCCGCCAGCACCGTCTCGGGATTGACGACCTTGCCTTCCAGCTCCTCACGGGTGCCGGACTTCAGCTCATCGCGGAACTTCTTCACAAAGCTCTGGGTCGGCCAGGAGCAGGCTTCGCCGAAGGCGCAGATGGTTTTGCCTTCGATGTTGTTGGCGACGCGCTCGAGTTCATCCACGTCCGAGGGGCTGGCGGTGCCGGCCACGATGCGGTCGCTGATCTTCTTCATCCACAGGGAGCCCTCGCGGCAGGGGGTGCACTGGCCGCAGGATTCGTGGGCGTAGAAGGCGTTCAGGTTGTTGATGACCCAGGACATGGAGCGGGAGTCATCCATGATGATGACACCGCCGGAGCCAGCCATGGAGCCGCAGGCCGCCATGGTGTCGAAGTCCATGGGGATGTCCATGATGGTGAGCTCGCGGCCGTCCTTGAGCTTGAATTTCTCATCGGCGCGCAGCACCTTGGCAGACGAGCCGCCGGGGATGATGGCCTTGAGCTTGCGACCGGGCTTGAGTCCGCCGCAGAGGTCATTGATGACCTCGCCCATGGTGACCTTGCCCACCTGCACTTCGAAGTAGCCGGGCTTCTGCACGTCGCCACTCACGCAGAGGATGCGGGTGCCGGTGTTGTTCGGCGTACCGAGCTTGGCGTACTCTTCGCCGCCCATCTCGATGATGTGCTTCACATGGCAGAGGGACTCCACGTTGTTCACAATCGTGGGGCACATGTAGAGGCCGAGCGCCGCGGGGAAATACGGTGGCTTGATGCGCGGGTAGGGGCGCTTGCCTTCGAGCGACTCGATGAGGCCGGTCTCTTCACCGCAGATGTACGCGCCCGCGCCGCGGTGCACATAGATCTCGAGGTCGTAACCCTTGCCGAGAATGTTCTTGCCCAAAAATCCCTTCGCGCGCGCTTCATCGAGCGCCTTCTCCAGGATGATGGCAGCTTCCGGGAACTCTTCGCGGATGTAGATGTACGCGAGGCTGGCCTTCACCGCGAAGCAGGAAATCACCATGCCCTCCACGAGCTGGTGGGGGTCCTGGTGCATGATGTAGCGGTCCTTGAAGGTGCCGGGCTCGGACTCGTCTGCGTTGCAGATGAGGTAGACGGGCTTGGTATTCGTGGGCGGGATGAAGCCCCACTTCACTCCCGTCGGGAAACCGGCACCGCCACGACCGCGCAGGCCGGCCTTCTTCACGTCATCAATGATGGCCTGGCGCTCCATGCCCATGGCCTTCTTGAGCTGCTCGTACCCGCCGTCCTTCAGATAGCACTCGATGGATGGGTCATACCCTTCGCGGTCCACATTCTTGAAGATAAGGCGGTGCTCACGAGCGTGAGGCTGCTTGCCCTGCTTGTAGGAGATCTTGGACTTGGTCGCGGCGGAGGCCATGGAGCCGGAAGATGCTACCGGGGTGGCGGGGGGCAAGGGCGATTTGTGAAAAATTTCACAAGCGCGCTAAAAGTTGCCGTTGGCGGTGGGTGAGCAGTGGCTGAGCGGTGGTTGGGGGAAGCTGCTGGTGGGGAGCGCGGTGATACGCGGGACGGGGAGAGGTGGGG
The DNA here is from genome assembly GCF_003315205.1 of Roseimicrobium gellanilyticum. Taxonomy (NCBI): domain Bacteria; kingdom Pseudomonadati; phylum Verrucomicrobiota; class Verrucomicrobiia; order Verrucomicrobiales; family Verrucomicrobiaceae; genus Roseimicrobium; species Roseimicrobium gellanilyticum. Next base: position 23,280 of record NZ_QNRR01000013.1, read on the forward strand.
CGTCAGGGGTTCGGGAACGGGGCGTTCCCGTTCCTTGGGCCTGGGGCGGTGTGCTGGAAGGTAGTTGCCTTGGGGTAGGAGTGCCCCCAATCCTTGGCAGTGAGCCGCTTGAGTGGGATTCCAAAAAACAATTGCTCAACTATCGCTCAGCCATGGCTCACCCATCGCAAACTCCCTGCCTGCTCATTTCGGCCCAAACAGCAGCCTTCCCGTCGCCGGGTCTCGCTTGTACTCCACATCCACGGCTTTCCCTCCCCTGCCCTCCGGCAGAAGTTTGCCCTCCATGTTGAACTCAAACCGGCGGCCGTTGGCGCGGCGCATCCAGCCGATGGGGGCGCCTTCCTTGTCGTAGAGGTGGATGTCCCGCCAGTTCTTGGGGCTGGTGAGGCGCTGGTCCACGTATGCAGGGGCAACGGAACGGTCCAGAAACTCGGGCAGCACGGCCTGGCTCAGCACGGTGAGGTGGAACTGCTTCAGGTGATGCTTGTCCCCGGCGGTGAGGCGCTCTTCATCGGCAATCAGCTCCACCCGGCCGATGTCCTCCTGACCGAGAAGCACCCCCCAGTCCAGCAGCCGCTTCCGGGCAGCCATGATGTCCTGCACGGCGGTGCCCTTGGAGGACTTGCGGGCGAGCCCCATGAGGTCCTCCTGCAGCGCGACAAACATGTCCGGCGAGCTCGCGAGCGTGTCGATGGCCGTGTACATGGCCTCGATGAGGGAGTGTTTGCCACCGATTTCGGGTGCCTCCAGGCGCTTGCGCAGGTCTTCCTTCAGCTTCTTCTCCGCCGCCTCAGCCTCGGTCTTCTTGGCGGGTTCGGCAGCCAGTTCGCGCCATTTCTCCTGCTGGGGCGCAAACTCGTCCGCCAGGGCTTTCATGCGCACAAGGGCCTCCTCAGACAAGCCCTTGGCGAGCAACCCCATGGCCAGCGACTTCCGCTCGTTATGCGAACGCCTTGCCAGAGCCAGCCATCGCAGATCCGTGGGCGGCGGGATGCCGGGGTCGGGATTGCCATTCTCATAGCAAATCTCCTGCACCCGTCCCTTCTCATCCAGGAAGCGCATCTCATTGGGAAGCATGTAGAAGGAAATGAACGCGGGCGCGGACCATGCGGTGCCATTCCCCGCAAATACGCCGATATCCACCCGGTGGGTCTGGATGCCGGTCGCAGCGCGCATTTCCGGATGCCACCCCACGTTGATGGTCGCCTCCGAGGCATCTGGAGAACTCGGGGTGATTTTCACCTTCTGTGGGTCCCCCTGAAGGAGCACCCACTTGATTTTGAGCGGCATCTTTTTGATGGTGCCGGACTGGCGGGCGCTGACGGTGATCTCGTAGTTCGCAGCAGAGCGCCGATAGATGCGGGCGATGCCGCAAGGGGAAGTGCCCACGACCTCGCTATTGACGGAGGGCATCTCGAAGTAGTCGCGCCCCGCGGTGGAGGTGCCTTCACGCACCACATTCAGCAACGTCACGGGAGGGATGGAGGCGTCCTTCATCTGGTGGGCCAGCTCCACCATCCTGGCCTCATCGATTTGAGCCGGGTCAAAGACGGGCGGGTGTGCCTTTCCCGTGAAGTAGTCCTCCTCGCTCTGCACCATCTTGTTGCTGCGGCGGAAGATGCTCTGCAGCGCAGGCATGAGGGCACGGCTCTTGATGAGCGCCGCCTGTGTATCGGGAGGCAGGGCCACCGTGGCACTGAGGAAGGCACGCACAAAGGGCTGGTCCTGGTACGAGCTGCCCTGGGCGATGATGCAGAAGGGGGTATTGGCCGTGTACAGGTCGCCATAGCCCCCCACCCCATTCCAGCCGGGGTCGTAATCCTGATGCTCGGGGTAGACGAAGAGATTGGTATTCAGGTACTGATTCGTGAGGAACAGGAATCCCTGCGGCTGGATGAAGTAGAGGCGGGGAAGACTGCCACCGCGATCTGCGGGCGCGGACATGGAGCAGTTCCCAATCAGCGGCATCTGCCGGACGGCACCGGCTGGGCCCATGTGGGCATTCGCGCCCTTCTCTGCGTCCGAGGGCGCGTACACCTTCAATTGGGGCCACTCCGCGGCGTTGAGGGGGGAATGACCGCCGTCTCGATTTTCGTAGGTGATGGCGCCGAGGCCAGCAGCGGTCCCTGCCTGAAACCATTCATTGAGGCGCTTCCCCACTTCATCCGTACGGGTGGTCACCTGTGCCACTGCGGGGGCTGCGGACGCCATCCACGCCAGGCAAACCGCCGTGGCAAGAAAGGGAATGTGTGGAGAGCGGGAACCCGGCATCACTACAGACTTTACGCATGATGGGCCGTGCAGGTCCTGTTTGCACGAAACTTTCCAAGGCGCTTGAACGTCTCCTATTTGACAAGGTCTTTACATGGAAAATCCTTGCGAAAGACAAGAAAAACACTTACTTCCCGAGTATGAAATACGTCTTCTGGCTGTTGCTTGCGGCATTGGGCATCTGGGCATGGCAGAACCCTGAGAAGGTTCGCGATGCCGGAGACAATGCGGCCAAGTGGATTGGGGAGAAGTCCCGCATGATCGCAGACAAGTGGGATCCCAAGGCTCCTGAGGCTCCCGTCGTAGAGGCGCCTCTGCCGGAACTGCCGGAGGGCGTGTATGTCTTGAGGCAGGATGTCATTGTGGCCACCGGAAAGGGCACGGTGAAATGGGCCGCTGGCACTTCCATCCGCAAACTGGGCGAAGGTGCAGGCAAGATTCTGGTGAGCGATGGCGTGAACCAGACAACCGTCGACCTTTCTCTTCTCACTCGTGATCAAGCAGAGAGGCGCGCCTTTTACAAGAAGCTGGAGGCACTGAATGCCGGCCAGGCCATGTCAGCGGCTCGCACTCTGGAGGCCGAACTTATCGAGTTGGATGCCAAGATCGTGAAGATGGTGCAGGAAAAGCGCAGCATTGCCGCTGCCCGCGCCATCAACGGTGGTCTGCAGCCCTTTGGCACTACGGAAGAGTTCCTGGACCTCTCCATCAAGAGAGCAGAAGACCGCAAGAACGAGATCTACAAGATTCTGGGCAGAACCCCGACTCCCTCCCGCTCCCTTTCCGTGAAGTAATCTGCGTCTGCGGAGACGCATGACACATAGCATTTGCGGTGATGCTGCAGAAGCATCACCCCCGGAGAAGATTCACACACCACACCCCGGCGGGTGTGGTGCTTTGTTTTGAGCCCCTTCAAGGGTTGGCTCTGATACCGGGTTGAGTCTCTCTCAGCCGAGCAATCTTCCGAACCAGCCCTTCTTCTTTTCCTTGAGGGCGATCTGGTACTGCTGCTGGAAGTAGCTCACATCGGTGCAGTGGGATGCAGCATCCGGGAAGGTGATGCGATCATCGAGCACGAGTTCGAGCAGGCTGTCATCGATGGTGTGCATGCCATCGCCTGCGCCGATCTGGATGAGGCCCATGAGCTGGGAGAGGCGGCGCTCGCGGATGCAGTTCGCGATGGCGTTGTTCACCACCATGATCTCGGAGGCCATGACGAGGCCGGGCTTGTCATGCCGCGGCAGCAGGAACTGGCAGACCACGCCTCGCAAGGTTGCCGCGAGCTGGGCCGCGACGAAGCGCTGGCGCTCCTCGGGGAACGCATCCAGCACACGCGTAATGGCAGCTCCCGTGTCTGTGGTGTGCAGGGTGGCGATGACCAGGTGTCCAGTGCTCGCCGCGGTGAGGGCGATGCGAATGGTGTCCTCATCACGCATTTCCCCCAGCAAGATGACATCCGGATCCTGACGCAGGGAACTGCGCAGCGCCGCGGCGAAGCTGTGGGTGTCCGTCCCCACTTCACGCTGATGGATGAGGCTGTACCCCTGCTGGAAGACAAACTCGATGGGGTCCTCAATGGAAACGATATTGGCGCAGCGCTGCCGGGCAATCGTCTGCGTCATGCTGGCGAGTGTGTGGCTCTTTCCCGAGCCGCTGGAGCCCGTCACCAGAATGAGTCCCGAATTCTCCTGGCACCAGCGCTCCACCGTGGGCGAGTGCCCGAGCGTGGCGAGATCCGGCACCTCGTCTGGAATGAATCGGAAGCTCGCCTCGACACAGCCGAGTGCATAGCGCGCATTCGCTCTCAATCGGCCTGCGGACTCGACCTCCATGCTGAAATCCAGCTCCCAATCCTGCTCAAGGCGCACCCGCTGGGAATCCCTGAGCACACCATACACCAGCTCACGGGTATCTTCCCCGGTGAGAATCTCCTCGGTCAGTGGCTGCAGCGTGCCAAACACACGCATGGACGGCTGGGCGCGCGCGGTGATGTGGAGGTCTGACGCTCCCTGCTGACGCGCCATGAGAAGGTAATCGACCAGATCGTGTTGTGGCATGGTAATGGGGTATTTTGCTGCTGCTATTGCACACCACGCATGGCGCGCTTGAACTCGGCCTCATTGCTTGTCGCTTGGGCGGCCACGCTTTCTTCAATCTTGCCCGAGCGGCACGCCTCCACGGCGGCCTTCAGGAAGGACTGCGCATTCGGGTCATTGCCCTTGGCGAGGTGCTCCTTGATCTGGAAAGCCTCACGCTTGCGGATCCATTCGCGCATGGCACCGCCGTTCTCGATGTGCTCGACCAGCAATTGCAGGCCGCCATCCTTCTTCGGCACGAGCCGCTGGCACATGACGCCGAGCATCTGGTCCGCCAGGAGATGCACACCCTGGTTCAGCTTGTCATCCGGGAAAAGGTGGGTGAAGCGCTCCATGGTATCCGCCACGCGCTCGGAGTGCATGGTGGCGAGCACCAGGTGCCCGGTCTCCGCTGCCTGCAGGGCAATCAGTGCCGTTTCATAGTCACGGATTTCACCCACGAAGATCACATCCGGCGCCTGACGCAAGGCGCTGCGGAGGCCGTGTGCGAAGCTGGTGGTGTCCCGCCCGACCTCACGCTGGGTGAAGTGGCACTGCTGATTCTCAAAGATGTACTCCACCGGATCCTCGATGGTCACGATGTGCCTCGCGAGATTCATGTTCATCCAGTGCAGCATCGAGGCAATGGTGGTGCTCTTCCCGGTGCCCGTGGGGCCGGTGATCAAAACGAGACCAAAGGAACGCTGCGCCCAGCGGGTGAGAAGGTTGACAGGCAGGCCAAGGGTGGGCAGCGGGGGAATCTCCGTCTTGATGCGACGCAGTACTGCCGCCAGCCGGCCCATGGAACGGTGGAGATTCACACGAAAGCGCACGTGCGTGTGTGAGATGAGACCGGAGTCCCGATCCATGTCGCTCTCCACCTTGCCGCCGCACACCTGCCAGAGACCGGTCAAGTGCTGAAGCGTGACGGGTTCGTCCCCGAGGAGCACGATTTGCTCACGAATCTTCAACCGTGGGATTTCATCTTCTTGAAGAAAAACGTCGCTGGCCTGATGCGCGTCCGCAGCATCCAGGATGGTATCAATGGAAATAGACGACATGCGCGGGAATGGATACCACGGGGGGATGCTCGGACGCAATGGAGAATGCACAATGAACGAACTTCATGGCCCCGCCTGGCCCCCGTGAAACGGAACCGGGTGGATGCCTGCGCCGGCCAGCTGTGATTCCGGACCGACTCACCGCGATACCCGCCAGTAGCGTGCGATGCGCAGAAATCCGAGAATAGCGAAGATACCTGCGGGCAGAATCCAGATCATTCCGCTGGAACTAACGTTGGCCCCGTCCGGAGTGGTGAAGCTGGTACTGACCTGGGAGAGTTCATCCCGCCACTTCCAAAAACGATCATAGAAAGCATAGGCAAAGAAACCAGCGGCGCCCAAATAAATGGCCGCGAATACCAGGTGCCCTATTCTTTTGCCGCTTAGTTTCATTGCATACGCGCACGATGCGCCAACGCCCCGGGAGTCAATCGCAGCGACGGGCTGCGGCGCAAGAAAGATTTGGCGGAACCCACCTTGGAATCGTGAGCCGCGGCCTCATGGTAAATGCCATTGTGAACCTGCATTCCGCCCTGTATTCTTTTGATGAGAAAATCCGGGGCATCCTCGCAACGTTGAGCATCACGCCCCTTTGTGCCCACAAGAAGCGACCGCTCTCAACATTCGCGAGGCTTCCTCCCTACAATCCAGGACTGCCATGCCCAACCTGAAGGCCTTCGAAGATATCATCGCCACCTCCAAGGGCACGGCGAACCAGTTTGTCGCCACCAAGGATGGGGGCCTGGCCTTCAAAGGAAATGCCGGACGACTCGCCACCTATGTTTCGAGTTCCTACCAGGACGTGGACAAGGACATGCTGCGCAGTTTCAAGACCGCGCTGACGGACGCCTATGGTCCCGAGGTGGCGGAGCTGGCATGGAAAAAGGCGGGGCTGGACGTGCGTCTGCGAGATGGACTCCCTCTTTCAGTCAAGGAGGCAAATGCGGCCATCGAAGCGGCCAAGGCCTCGGTGAAAATTCTCGCGGAACATGCTGAGTACGGAAAGCAGTACCGCAGCCTGGAGGAAGAAGCCCGGAGCTGGGACCCCAAGCCGCAGGCATCCAAAGTCGAAGGTGCAGGATTCCGGCTGATAAAGCAGGACCAGGGTGAGTTCCGCATTCACCACTGGAATGCCAAGAACAATCCGGAATCAGTCAGCGACAAATCCAAAGCCGCGGAACTGGATGAACTGGTGCACAAGGAGGTGGCAGCCATCAAGGCCCAACGACAAAAGGACCTGTCAGAAGGTAGGAAGGTGGAACCGATGAGCGAGCGCCTCATCTATCTGCAGGCGAAACTCAACCTCACCGAGCGCATGGTCTCGGAGGCCTGCCAGCCGGAGAATCTCAAAGAGGGTGGCCCCAAGGCAAATATCTTCCTGGGACCGGATATGTTCTTCTCCCCCTCCAGCGGTCCCGCGGTGAAGGGCTTCGCCTGCAAAAAAACCACTGGAGGCGCCTGCACCGAGGAGGAGATGAAGCGCATCACCGAAGGTCTCCGTCGCATCAGCGATCGCCATCCGGAGGTCACCCTCATGCCCGGGACCATCGTGTGGAGCAAACCTTCACCGACTGTCCCGGTGATCGACGGTCTGCCGCGTCCCGCCGATATGGCGTTCAACAACGCCCCTGTATTCAACAAGGGTGAGCTGGTTCACATCACCTACAAGATGACGGACGGAGGAGATGCCAGTTGGGCGGCGACTGGCATCAACGGCCCGGGCGGAAGCTTCTCCACTGCACCCTCTGCCGGCAATCAGTACAAGGCCAGGCTCCAGGTGTTCCTTGGCAATGACTTGATGAACGGCGCCATCGGCGTTGAAGGCATGGAAAAAGTGCAACCCATTCTGGATGCCATGGGAACTCAAGCGGGCCAGCGTTCACCGGGACGCGAATGGGAGAATGGATTGCGTTCGGGTGGAGCCGATGCACGCTCTCCTTACAACACAGTCTTTGTCGTTGAAGGCAAGGTCATGGCTCTGGAGATCTGCCGTGATCACACCAACGGCCAGGCAAAGAAGGACTTCACACGATTGAAGAATTCGGACGATGCCGTGTCGCGATTGGCAAAGTCCCAGCCTGATGGCGGAGCCAACCTGCACGTGCTGCTCTCCGCTTCCAACATGATGACCCCGAGCAACACCATCTGCTGCACAGGTGGGATCGCTGCACAAAACGACGTCAGCGGCGGATGCTCCACCAGCTTCCTCATCCAGAAGCGAATCAGCCAAGATATGGCCCAGCCAAAGCCGGGCTCGAAGCAGCAGGTGTTTCACTACCAGCATGACGAAGCCCAGAGAAAGGCGATGGCTCCCGAGGCGCCCAGGGTTGGGCTGTCCGATGTGGGAGTGAAGAGGGATGACCCCGTGAAGCTGGAACCGTCCCTGCTTACTCCTCCCGACCCAGGCATCCCCCGCTCCAGCGTGCGGGATGTCATGCGTGAAAGCGCATCGTCAGGTGCCAAGGTCAAAGTTGGCGTGGTCGAATCCACCACGGAACAGACCACACTCACCACAGGAACAAAGACTGTGCGCAGCGAGTCGGGTCTGGACAAACCCAAGGTTGGTGTTTCAAGCAACACCAACACGGTATCTGTGGGGACGAGTTTGTAGGCTACAGAGCGTCACTACCCGGAGGCTTAGGGCATTTTCATTGAGATTGTAGCCGTCAATAAGGAGAATGGAGGCATATTCGTGCCCTCCGGGACGAACTGCCATAGCTCAATTCGAACTGGCTATAGCTCTATCTAAAATGCTCTGAGATATGCGATTCATTCCCTCTTCGGAGCGGGCTGCAACTCCCGGCCAGGCACTGCGAGTGTACAAAACGACTCACTTGTAGAGGATCACTGAGCGGCCCTTCCTGCGGTGGCGGACGGCGAAGCCAACCCTGCTATAATCGGATGTCCAGACGTGGACTTCACCGCCGTCCACAAGGAGAAAGCGAAGCGTGCCACCTGCCCTGGATGACCTGCCGGTGCCTTCAGTCTTGGAATGGATGAGCTGCGGACTGAACCCTTCTGGCGGCCCGAGAGCATCGAGAATCTCCTGGATGCTCGGCGGACGAGGTGGTCCGCGAAAGAGCTTATCCACGAAATCCGGTGTCCGGTTCGCGCGGCCCGATTCGGTTTTCAGCTGTCCCGGAATCTGCTGACTCCACGCCCACTTGGCGTTACCCGCCAGCGCATCGCTGGCGACGGCAACCGCCAAAAATACGAGAACCCAAATGAATCGATGGGACGAATTGCTCAACGTGACCAGCTTCCGACGATATCCCGGCACTGGTCAACAAAATTTGGGCTCAATGCGCTCACTATTTTTTTCCACAAGTTGATGCATGCTCTCCATGCCATCCCCCATCCTTCGCAGGATGGGCAAATGGCCGTGGCAGACGGTTTCCCTTCAGCTACCACGGGTTGCAAGCCTTCAGTTCAGCTCCCCCAACGCCTTCTTCAGCGATGCGAATTCCATATCCTGCTTCTGCAGCACAATCTCACGAGCCTTGGCGGCTTTTGCTTTTGCAGCGGCAGGATCCTTCGCAATGGCGAGCACGGTGGAGGCGATGCGGGCGACTTCGTCTTCGTTGTCCATGGTGAAGAGCCATTCATTCATGCCGATGTCGCGCCACATGAAGCCTTTGTTCGTCTGCTCATCCCAGCGGCACACCACGGCAGGGATGCCGCTGGCGATGCACATGATGGGGCTGTGCATTTCATTGCCGAAGAGTCCGGCGCTGCGCACAAAGGTGCTGAGGGCTTCATCCGTGAGCCAGTACTTGTCGCGCCACACAACCTTCTTCTTCACATCTTCGGGAAGCGGGTCGTAGAGCATCTCCTTGCCCAGCGGGATCTGGGTCTGGTCTTCGCAGGTGATGAGCACCTTCATGTCTGTCTCACGCGTGATGGCGATGATGGCGGCCCGGTGTTGTGCGTGATCGTGCTCCTTCTTCTCCTGATTGCGCTTGTCCTTCACTTTATCATAGGGACGGCCCTTCTTCACGGTCCAGAAGGGAGTCCAGCGATAGCGGGGAATGCAGCAGAGGAATTTTCCTTCCTCAAGCCCGTTCTCCTTCATGAAAGCGAGGGCAGCTTCGTCATTGCGCAGCTTCACCACACCAAATGCCGTGTCGGGACCAAAGGCAGCACCAGGCACGTTGCAGCCGAGTTCCTTGGCCTTGGCGAAGGAAACACCATCACGGAAGTAGACGAACTTCGCCTTGTTCAATGTCTCAATGATGGCCGGATCATCCGAGGTCAGCGAGATGCCCATGACCCCAAAGGGCTTGCCGGTTTCCTTCACCCAGCGAGCCACGTCCTTGTGCGCGACGAATCCAGAGCCGGAGCCATGCAGCATGAAGTCGCATTTCTTGACGGCTTCTTTGATGGCATCCTGGCCTTTGAGGACATTCACCTTGGGGAAGTGCTTCGCGAAGAGTGCGTCTGCACCATTCTCCATGTTGCTGGTCCAGAAATCGACATCGGCTTCGATGCCGTATTTTTCAAAGAGCTCCATCATGCCCAGGTAGTGGGCGATGTCGCCGATGTTGATGCTCTGCCAGCCATTGCGCAAAAGGATGCGCGGCTTCCGCTGGCCCTGCGCCACGGCGGGAATGGAAGCGAGTGTGCTGGCCAGTGCAGCGAAGGCGGAGGATTCGAGGAAGTGACGACGATTCATAAGAGAGAGGGACAAGGCGTGTATCTGGTATGAGTCGTGGCAGGACGTGTTTCAGACAGGAAAAGTGTGCGACAGCGAATGGAGGTTAGGCGTCCTCGCCTGACAGTGGTGGTTAGGCTTTCTAGCCTGACCAGTCACTCACCAATGACCGTCGGGCTGGAAAGCCCAACATCCGCTGTCAGGCTAGAAAGCCTAACCTCCTGGCCTTACTGACCGCCGAGGCTCGGCGGACTACTTTCCAACAAAAGCCCCGGCTCACCTTTCGATGGGCCGGGGCTGTTTGTGGGTTGTGTTCTGTTTGGAGTGAGGGGCGGTGCGAAACGCCCCACAGTGTTTTCTTCGCGTGTGAACGCGCTTTGGATTTCGCGAACGAGACTTGCCTTGCCTTAGACCACCTTGCTCACACCGGGCGTGGCGATGGGGTAGAAGCCATCCTTGTCCGGAGCGGTCGGCGGCACGGTATCCCAGGTAACCTTGTTCGGCATGAGCTGGATCTGGGAGGCAAGCGCGTCCTTGTAGAGCACTTCCTTGCCGGAGTAGGTGGCCATGCGACCGAGGACGGCAGTCATGGTGCTCTCCGCCACATACACGGCGTCGTTCTTCTTCTTGCCGTTGAGGATCGCGTCCTGCAGTTCGTTGTGCTCGGTCTGATAGGGATCGGGATCCTTGCGGTCGGCACCCGTCGGGCGGTAGCGCCAGAGGGAGTTGCCCTTGTAGTCGACCGCGTAGCACTTGCCGCCGTTGTCGAGATACAGGATGCCCTTCGTGCCGGTAAGCTCTTCACGGACGGGGTTGATGCAACCCTTCTGGTGGCGGCACTGGCTGTTGATGCGCACGCCGTTCGCGTAGGTGTACTCTACGTAGTGGTGGTCGTAGATTTCGCCGAACTCCTTGCCGGTGCGGACCTGACGGCCGCCCATGCCCTGGGCGCTCACCGGCGTGGAGCCGATGAACCAGTTGGCGACGTCGATGTTGTGGATGTGTTGCTCGTTGATGTGGTCACCGCAGAGCCAGTTGAAGTAGTACCAGTTGCGAAGCTGGTACTGAAGCTCGGTCTGGCCGGCTTCGCGCTCTTTCACCCACACGCCGGCGCTGTCCCAGTAGACCTGGCCGCCGACGATGTCGCCGATGATGTTGTTTTCCTTCACCTGCTTCAGCGCTTCGAGGTAGCAGTTCTGATAGCGGCGCTGGAGACCAGCGACGACCTTGAGGCCCTTCTCATCTGCGACCTTGGCCATTTCGAGCACCTTGCGCACGCCGGGGGCGTCGACCGCGACGGGCTTCTCCATGAACACGTGCTTGCCCGCGTTGATCGCGGCTTCGAAGTGGTAGGGGCGGAATCCGGGAGGAGTCGCGAGGATGACGAGGTCGCATTCCTTGAGCACCTTCTCATAGGCGTCGAGACCCACGAACTTGCGGTCTTCCACCTGGAACTGGTCCTTGCTCTTGTTGCTCAGGTTCTTGTAGGCGCTCTCGAGGCGGTCTTCATGCGCGTCGGCCATGGCCCACAGCTTGAAGTTGTAGTTGCCCGAGCTCAGTGCCTGTCCGGCAGCACCGGATCCGCGGCCACCGCAGCCAATGAGGCCGATCTTCACCGTGTCCCCACCAGTGGTCGCCTGGCCGTAGGAACGGGCGCTCAGCGCAAGACCTGCTCCGGCGGCGATGCCGGTGCGCAGGAAGTCGCGGCGCGAGGGTGTCTTCGGCACATAGAGGCCGGTATTGGATGGTTCGTGCGTAGTCATGTTTGGATTTGGCGTGGGGGCGGTGGCGATAAAAGCAACCGCTCAATGACGTCGGTTTGGACCCGGAAATTGCAGCCTATTCAGCCAGGGTGCTCTTGATGAGCGCATAGCCTTCCGTGTAGACCTCTTCGGGAGACGAGAAGAAATCGCGCCACACGCGGGTAGCGGCGGCCAGATCCGGCAGCGCACCACCGAAGGCCTCGATGGTCAGCCAGCCATCGTAGCCGAGGGACTTCGCCTTGCGAATCGCCTCACGGCAGGGGGCATGGCCACGGCCGGGCGTGCCACGATCGTTTTCGGAAATGTGGATGTGGTTGAGCTTGCCGGTGGAGTACACGGTCTCAATGCAATCGATCGGCTTCTTCTCTTCGATGTTCGCGTGGAAGGTGTCGTACATCGTGCCGAAGTTCGGGTGGTCGACGCGGCGCACGTAGCTGGCCGCCTGCTCCATGGTATTCAGCAGGTGGGACTCGAAGCGGTTGAGTGCTTCAATGGCGCACTTCACCCCAGCGGACTGGGCGATGGGAGCGATGGCGCGATGCACTTCCGCCGCGTGGTCGAGCTCGGTCTCCGTGGGGAAACGACCGGTGAACTGGCCGAGCACCTGATAGTAGGGTCCGCAAAGGGTCTGCACGCCCGCTTGGTGGGCACATTCGAGCACGCTCTTGAGGTGGTCGATGGCACCCTGGCGGTTCTTCGCATCGGGCGAGATGGCGTTGTGCGCTTCATCCGGCAGCACGGTCACGGCGGTGCACTCGAGGCCGTTGTCCTTCAGCGCCTGACCGATCTTCTTGAAATGAGAGGGGTCGCTGGAGTCGAAAATCGGGATCTCCACGCCGTCATAACCAACGGCCTTGAGTTTCGCGAGGAGAGGAAAGAGTTCCTCAGTTACATGACCAGTCCAGAGGAGGAGGTTGAAGCCGATTTTCATGAGAGGGGGATGCTAAGAAGTCCGCGAGCGGGGTGCAACCGTGCAGGTGGAGTATTTTTGGCCCGCGGAAGGGACGAGAGAAAAGGATTGCAATGCTTAATCTTTCCAAAATAATAGGGTGCCCATTCAACCCCTGCTGCCTCCCCTGATGAATGTCCGCCCCTGCCTGTCTTTGTTGACCGCTGCCGTGCTCTCTTTGAGCAGCACCTCCTGCTCCACCTGGAAGAAACACTTCGGCAACGAGTCGGGGGCCGGTGGCGAGTACACCTCCGCAGACGCCAGCGGGGGATACAACCCGTACCCCGGCAGCTCTGGCACTCCTCAGTATCAGACCTACAGCTCCGCACCTGCCGGACAGCAACCGTACCAGCAGTACCAGACATACACGCCGTCCCCCCAGCAGCAGCAGAGCTACGCGCCGCAGCCGGACTACACCCCTTCCCCTGACTACAGCGAGCCAGCCTCCACGCCTGCTCCGAAGAAGTCGACGACGACCAAGAAGAAGAGTTCCTCGGGTGGCGGTGGTGGTGGCGGCAGCTACACCGTGAAGCAGGGTGACACTCTCTACCGCATCGCGCTGAACAAGGGCACGACCGTCAGCAAGCTGAAGAGCAAGAACGGACTGACCTCCGACATGATCCGTCCGGGGCAGACGCTGAAGATTCCGTGATTGGAAATCGAGGCGTGATTGCACGCACTACCGACTGAGGGGGGAACTCCTGCCCCCCTCAAGGTGTGACCTGCCGACAAAAATAAGGCCGCACCCTTGTGGGGAGCGGCCTCTCAAAACTTCTGTCTGCGGTTACTTGCTCAGGCCCCAGCGCATCATCGCCATGCCATCATTCCAGATGTACTTGGTCTTGGTACCAAGTTGCACGAGCAGCACATCCTTGCGCCAGCTGTGTGCCGTGGAGACGAGGCAGCGGCCAGCGGCCACGGTGTAGCCGGTCTTCATGCCATCGCACTCCGGCATGCGGCCGAGAATCTCGTTCGTGTTCTCAAGCGTGATGGTGCGGCCACTGGCAAAGCGGAAGGTGTGGTACTTGCGCTTCACCGCATCGCGGATGATGGGATTGCGATACGCGGCCATGGCAATGCGCGCCATGTCCCTGGCGCTGGAGTATTGGCCACCAGCAGTGAGACCATGCGGATTGCGAAAAGTTGATTGCGTGGCGCCCACGGAGCGCGCCTTGGCATTCATCTTCGCGCAGAAGGCGCTGATGCTGCCGGCATTGTCACGGGCCAGGACATTGGCCACGTCGTTGGAGCTCTTGATGAGGAAGGCGTACAGGAGCTGGCGACGCGTATACACTTCACCGGGCTTCACTCCGAGCTTGGAGGGCTCCACCTGCACGTCACTGGCTGCAATCCGCACGGTCTTGTCGAGATCCCCGGCCTCGGCCACGACGAGCGCCGTCAGCAGCTTTTGGGTGCTGGCGACACCACGAACAGTATCCGCATTGCGGGCGGCAAGCACAGCACCATTTCGTGCATCAACGAGGATGTAGGAACTCGCCATGATCTTTGGCGCGCTGGTGCCCACATTGGAGGGGCTGCTGACAGCGGGCGGCGGCGGCGCCATGGGACCGCTGGGAGGGGCTACGGCGGTGGGCTGGGGAGCATACGGTGAGCTCTGCGCCATCGCCGGCATGGCATAGGATGCATACTGATAGCTCGGCGCACCCATGGAGGAAGCGGGCACCACGGCGCGGTCACCCATGCCACCGTAGTAGGCGGTCGGCGCATAACGGGGAGGCTGTGGCGGTGGTGTGGGCGATGTGCAGCTAGCGAGGCTGAACGCAGCGAGCAACACGGCAAAGGGGGCGGCCAGGGTTTTGCAATGCATCGGCGCGGATCTTCAACCAAAATGGGGGATCCGCAATATGAAGTTCCCATTGCGCCCGCGTTTCCGTAAGCCTTTACTAAGGCATGGCTCTCATTGTTAACGGCGAAGAAATCGAAGACGAAACCATCGAGAACGAGTTTCGCACCATCAAGGGGCACTACGAGCGCACCCTGCAGGTGGCGTGTTGTGAACGCGATCCGGAATTTCGCGCCTTGGCCAAGGACAATCTGGCCTCGCGCCTGATCATCCAGCAGGAAGCGATGAAGCGTTTTCCCGAAGTTTCCACCGAGGACGTGAAGAGCCGTCTGGCCAAACTCATTGAAGAGTCCGGCAGCGAAGATCAGTTCCTCATGCGCATCGGCATGCCCGTGAAGGATGAAGGGCTGCTGCATGCTCAGGTATCCAACGGGGTGCGCATGGACAAGATGATGATCGCGGTCTATGCGCCGGAGCCGACACCGACGGATGAGGACATGCGCGCGTGGTATGAGAAAAACATCCAATACTTCCTCACCGAAGAAGAAGTGAAGGCCTCCCACATCACGCTGAGTCTTGCCGGCGCCAGAAGTCGCGCTGAAGTCTACACCCAGGTGCGTGAGCTGCGCGGGAAGGCCCTGGCTGGTGCGGATTTCGACGCCCTTGCTGTGGAACACAACAGCAACAAGGAAACACCACCGGACTTGGGCTGGTTCAAGCGTGGCGAGTTCATGGAGGAGTTTGAATGCATCGCCTTCTCCATGAATGAAGGTGAGGTCAGCCCGGTCTTCACCACCCAGCTCGGCTTTCACATTTGCAAGCTCACCGGCCGCAAGCCCGCCGTGCCGAAGCCCTTTGATGACGTGAAGGACGAAGTCCGCCACCGCATGCTCGAGCAGCATCGCGATGAGAAGTTCAATGTCTTCGTGGATGAGTTGAAGAAGGCCGCGAGCATTGAAGACACGGATCCGGATGAGGGATGCGGGTGTGGACATTGAGAGGGCGAATTCCGTCGCTCCAAGAAGCGCTCCAACCCTTGGCGCGCCTTCTCTCCGCGGTTACTTCGAGCCCTCGGCCTTGATATGCCGGATGAGCTCTGACGCGCCAACCTCTTGCAGCGACTGCAGTCTTCCTTTCGAGTCGCGGGTCATCATGATGCCACTGGTTGTGACGGGCACATCAACGCTGCCAGTGACGGACGGTCCGTCTTCCCGGCAGCTCAACACGATGCCACCCAATCTCACCATCTGCCTGGTGTCATCAGGAACGACAGCACTCTCGGCAAAGTAAACCACATCACCCTTTCCTGATCTGTCGATCAGCATGACTGGAAGAGCTACCGGCTTCTCAAAAGAAACCAGGCAGCGAATGCCATCCAAGGCATTCCAATCCATGCGGCAGGCACCATAGGGCAATCCGTTGAAGCTGCCGGCTTTCATGGCAGGACGGGGCGACACCATCGTCGTCTCTTTTGCCGTCGTGAACTGGAGACCTTCGGCCGTGCCCCCCGACAAGGTGAGATGCTCCGAATTCACCAACTTCAGAACGGCCTCATTTCCGTTCTCGTCCACCTGCTGTACCGACTCTGCCCGGACCACACTCTTGAGAGGCACCCGGGCCTTCTCTCCTGGGCCCTTCACGCCTGGCGGGCTCTGCACAAAGGTGAAATGGAAGAACCGCTTCTCCGGTGCAGGTCGCGATACACCAAGGAGCATCAGGAACTCTGCTTCGGCAGCATAACCATCTCCGAAGACAGCGCCTACGGCCCCTGCGGTCGTTCCAAGGAAGTGTCGACGTGTCATAGTTCTATTCAATGGGCTATTGCAACGTTCTCAAATACGCATGCAGATCCGCGAGCTCTGCATCGGTGAGTCCCATTAACAATCCCGGCGGCATCAGGGAGACTTCGGCTTTGCGGCGTGATTGGAGTTCTTCACCGGTGATGCGCACGGTTTCATCCGGCGTGGTCTGCACCAGCACGGCACTGGGAGAATCATACACGGCACGACCGATGAACTGGCGGCCATCCTTGAGGGTGAAAGTCTCGCCCTCCCACGTGGGAGAAATCTGGCGGCTGGGATCGGAGGTGTGCAGGAAGAGATCGGCGACGCTCCATCGTGTGGTCACACCTTTGAGGTCAGGCCCGAGTCTGGCGTTTCCGGAATGGCAGCGAGCGCACTGGCGCTGCTCGAAAATGACCTTGCCCTTCGTGGAGTCGCCTTTGGAAACGTCGAGTTTGGCCCAGCGGGCTTGTTCTTCGGCGAGGTTGAGAATGGACGATGGAGGAAGAGCCTTGGCTTGCTCTGGAAAGAACTCCCTTACCGCAGCTTCAATCTCTTCAAACGTCTCAAGCTTGCGACCATTTACCCGTTGAGTTGATTTCAGATGTTCCGCCGCGGCATCTTTCAGGCGTACCAGCAGCTTCTCCCGGGAAGATTGCCCCTGAAACCGCCTCGCGGCGCGCAGGTGAATGACGCAATTTTCCGCCCACCATGTCTGCACATTTTTCATGGTCTGCTCTTCACCGCCTGCATTCGGACACGGCATGAATGTTCCCACCATCATATCCAGAGATTTCTCCACGACGGACGCCTGAAAGGACTCCATTCCCCGCACAGCGATGCTCCAATATGGGGTAGCATACTCTGGCAAAGAAAGAATGGCAGCATCCCGTAGCGACAGATCGGCCACCTGCTTGATCACCAATTCCAGCAGCGCTGCCCCCTTCGGATCGGACATCACATTCGAATTCAAGATGGCTTTGCGAACTGCCGGATCTGTCGCCCGCTGTAGTGCGAGCTGGCTCCCCTCCGAGAGCTTCGGCGTCCTCTCCTTGATCACCTCCCCCGCCAGCTTCACCAGTTCCGGTGACCATGTCTTCACTCGCTGCGCGAGCATGAACACCGCTTCCTGACGCACATCACCCTCCATGGCGTTGATGAACAAGGTGTGCTCCGCGAGTTCGAATTCCTTCTGCGCGATCATCACCTCCACGAGCTTGGGATTCTTCTTCAGCATCTCGGCAAAGGCGGCACCCACCATCTCGCTCCAGAAGCGGCTGGGATATTGCTGGCGGGTCTGCATCTTGCGGGAGAGGTCCAGCCACGCACACGCGATGGTGGGCAGGGCGTGATCTACATGTGGCTTCGTGCGACGTGTGGCGACGAAGAGGTAATGCAGGTCATCTTCCACTGAAGATTCCCGGGTCCATTTGAAGGGAAGTGTTTCCCAGAATCCCCTCGGCTCCGCGCCAGTCATGGCGACGAGGCGCGCGTATTCATAGTCCTGTTCCGCCGTGCCGTTGTTCCAGAGGTCGTGCATGGACTCCGTCTCTGCCGCGTTCCTCTTGGTCTCTGCCTTCATGGAAACATAGCCATCATCCCATCGCGCCTTCTTGTCGAGATAGACATCCCCCACCCGCAACTGGGCACCACGCAAGCCACCCATGTCACCTGAGTTTTTGTCACCGAAGTGAGAGGCGCGTTTGAAGTCTTGCAGCGCGAGATTGGGCATGCCTTCGGTCTCGCCGTTTTCCTTGAAGCTTTTCCCAAGAAAACCCTTGGTCATCATGATGGCTTCATATGCGGCGCGATGTCCATGCGATCCCGCTTCCACAGCGAAAGCCTGAAACCAGTCATTCGCCTGCCGCTCCTCCAGCTTCGTGTTGCGCTCTGAGGCCCAGGCCATGCGGGCGGGAAATTCCCGCGCACGATTCGTACGAGACCCGTCCTTACGCTGGATTATGTCTCCTCGAAAGCGCCAACTCACCTCCTCACCCACCTTTGGCGCCACACCACCAAACAGTTCCGTGAGAATCTCCACGGCACGAATATCCTTGTACTGGTCATTGCCCAGCGTCTCCGCAAGCAACCACCGCTCAAACGCACTCTCGCCAAGCTCCTTCGCCTGCGGCACCCACTTCGCACGCGACCATGCCGCGTCTGGTTGGTCTGCAGCAAGCACTTGCGCCAGCGCATCCTTGGGATCGTCCGGTTTCATCAATGCGGCTCGGGCGCCATAGGAAATACGATACACGCCTCCCTTCGTCTTACGCCCCCCGGTAGATACAAACAACGATCCATCCGGCGCGATGGCTAGAGCTGTGGGCGAGAAACCAGCATTGCCCGTGGACTCAAGGAACACCTCATGCGTGGCCTTGTATGAGGCCTCATACTTGTCCGCGTGAGCACCTCCCCCGCCGCGTGCCACGCGCTCGGGCTTGATGAAATAGATCCGCCCAAAGGTCCAGCAGGCGAAGAAGATCCCATCCCGATACCGCTCGGGGAATTGCCGGTGCCGGTAGCAACGCATGCCAGTGGGTGACCCACGACCCACTTCAATCATGCGGTCCACCACATCCGGCCACCACTGCGGGCGGCTCCAGGAGCTTTGCCAGCCGGCATTCACCCAGCCATGATGGCGTCCACGTCCGACATCAAACACCCGGCACGGCGTGTAGAAGGGAAGGTGCTGCACGCGCTCACCATCCGAGTCCCACGTGAAGAGTGAGCCCACCGAGTTGAAGCACAGGTCATACGGATTGCGGAATCCGTGCGCGATGACCTCGCGCTGCTTCCCATCCAGAGATACACGCAAGATGGCGCCGCCGGTCACTTTGCGAATCGGCGCGGTGGGAATGTTGTTGAGCGTCTCCGAAATGCCTGAGTCATTCCCACCAATGATGTAGAGCCAGCCATCCGGTCCCTGGATGATGTTGTGCACGCCGTGCTCACCGCCGGTCTTCAATCCACTGACAAACTCCACCGGTGGTCCATCCGCCGCGCCATCACCATTGGCATCGGTGAATTTCCACACAGCCCCATCACCGCTCGCATAGAGATCGTTGCCCACAAAGCACAGGCCCTGCGCACCGGATTTGGGTACCTCAGAAAAGAGGACAGCCTGTTTTGCTTTAGGCGCGTCTGCAGGAGCCGCAGGATCGGTCATCAGAGTCTTGATGTACCCGGGTCCGGACACAACCACGCGTCCCTGCGAATCAAACGTCATGCAGGAAATGTCGTGGGCCAGGTCGTCGTCCGCATACAGACGGCACTCGAAGTCTTCCGGCAGGCGGAAGCCACCCTGCTCCACCATCTTGGGTGAAGGTTGCTCGGCGAGCAGCGACCCGCCCAAAATCCCAACAAGCAAAAGAGGAACCACAGTACTGAGCATGTGGGTCATGCTACCCTGAAGCCAAACCAGCTGGCAAGCGCGTACCCATTCATGAAACAATGCTGTCACCGATCCTCCACTTTTGCCCCTTTGCAGCCCGGCACGTTGTGTGCGTACATCGCAGACCATGAGCACTGTACCCGCGCGACATTATGATGTGGTCATCCTCGGCGGTGGATTCGCCGGCGTGTACTGCGCCCAACAAGCGACGAAGCGGCTGAAAGGCACCGGCAAAACCGTGGCGCTCATCGCGGCTGAAAATCACATGGTCTTCCAGCCCATGCTGCCGGAGGTGGTGGGTGGCTCGCTCTCGCCCCGTCACGTGGTAAATCCCATCCGCCTCATCTGTCCCCGGGCGGATGTCTTGAAGGGCACCGTCTTTGCCCTGGATCTGCACCACAAAACACTCACGCTCACCGGTGGCCAGTTCACCCCCGATGTGAAGGTCACCTTCGACCACCTCGTGCTGTGCCTGGGCGCGGACGTGGATGTGAGCCGCATCCCCGGCATGGCCGAGCACGCCTACCTGATGCGGAATGTGGGTGACGCCATGAAGCTGCGTGCCGCCATCATCTCCCGCATGGAAGAGGCGAACCTCATTTCCGATGAAACGACACGCCGCAAGCTGCTGAACTTCGTGGTGGTGGGTGGCGGCTACTCCGGGGTGGAGACCGCCGGCCAGATCATGGACCTGCTGCACAGCGTGTCCAAGTTCTACGAGAACATCAAGCCCGAGGACTTCAGCGTCAGCCTGATTCACAGTGGGGAGCATCTGCTGCCCATGCTGAGCACCTCCCTGGCGACCTACACGGAGAAGAAACTCTCCGAGATGGGCGTGAAGCTCATGCTGAAACAGCGCGTGCGCTCCGTGACAGCCCGCTTTGTCGTACTGGAGGACGGCACCAAGCTGGAAGCCACCAGCGTGGTCTGCACCGTGGGGAATGCGCCTCATCCGCTCATCGTACGCCTGGGCCAGCAACGAGCACTCACCGTGGAACGAAACAAGGTGATGGTGAATCCCACCGGACAGGCGCTGGGCCAGACCCACGTGTGGAGTGCCGGGGACTGCGCCAGCTTTCCCAAGTCAGGCGGAGGAAGCTGCCCGGAAACGGCGCAGTTCGCCTACCGGCAGGGTCTCATGATCGGCGACAATATCGCGCTGGCCATGAAGGGCGAAATGCTCAAGACCTTTGACTTCAAGGGGCTTGGCGAGCTGGCCTCCATCGGCCACCGCAGCGCTGTGGCGAACATGATGGGCTTCAACTTCTCCGGCATCCTCGCCTGGTTCATGTGGCGCACGGTGTACCTGATGAAGCTGCCCGGACTCGACCGCAAACTGCGGGTGATGACGGAGTGGACCTTCGACCTCTTCTTCCCTCGCGATATCAACCTGCTCACACCGCAATACTCCTCTCCCATGGAGGAGATGCATCTGGAGGCCGGGGACATCCTCTTCCTCAGCGGTGAGCCGGCGCAATCTTTCTATGCGGTAAAACAGGGCCGGGTGAACATCACCGACGACAAGAACGAAGTGGTGAAGTCTGCGACGAAAGGCGACCACTTTGGCGAGCGCGCCCTGCTGGGCGACCGCATCTGGCGCTTCAATGCCACGGCCATGGAACCCACCACCCTGGTGGCCATCAGCGCGCGTACGTTCGACAAGCTCGTGTCCTCCATTGGCTCGCTGAGCCAGCTCTTCAAACGCACCGCAGAGACGTACGACCGTCCGCAGGACATCGAGCACGTGCTGGCCAAGCTCCCCCAGCGCTGCCGCAGCGGCGTGGCGCGGGATCTGATGATCACGGACGTAGCCGTGCTGCGTGAGGACGGCATGCTGAGTGAAGCGCTCGAGCTCTTCCAGAAGGAACGGCACAGCACCTACCCGGTGGTGGATGCGTCCGGTCATGTGCGTGGCGTGCTGCGCCGGAACGAGTGCTACCAATGGCTGAAGCACCATGCCATGGATGAGAAGGCCCGAGTCCGCGACCTCCCGCTGCACCGCCCCCTTTTCATCGCGCCGGACATGCCCCTTCCTGATGTCTTCGAGACCCTGATCCGCACCGGTGCCAGCAAGGCGATCATCAGCGGTTCGGACTTCAAGCTGCAGGGGATGCTCACACTCTTTGACCTGCTCACCTGCCCTGTGACTCCGGAAGCGACCCCGGCCGAGGTCGCGGTGCCTGTGATGTGACCTTGCCACAGCGCGATTGCGGGGCGAAACATCGGACCTCCGCATTACCTTCCCCCGCTCCGCCCAGTCTTGTCCATGCTCGCCTACTACCTGCACGACCTCAGCCCTGTCATCATTCAGTTCAGCGAAAAGTTCAAGATCCACTGGTACGGGCTGGCGTATGTGATGGGCTTCTACTGCTGCTACCTGGTGATGGTACACCTGGCGAAGAAGGGTCTCGGCTCGCTGAAGCCGGATCAGGTTGGGGACTTCATCACCTTCGCGGCGCTCTTCGGCGTGGTGCTCGGCGGCCGCCTCGGGTACATGCTGCTGTACAATTTTGAGGGATTCATCCGCAATCCGATTTCCCTCTTCCGGCTGTGGGATGGCGGCATGGCAAGCCACGGCGGCATCGCGGGGCTGGCGCTCTTTTCCCTCTGGTTTGCAAAGCGGCACAAGATTTCCTGGACTGGCATTGGTGACAATCTCGTGGTCGGCTCGCCGCTGGGTATTCTCTTCGGTCGCCTGGCGAACTTCATCAACGGCGAGCTGTACGGAAGAAAAACCGATGTGTCGTGGGCGATGAAGTTCCCCACGGAAGTGCACGATCCCAAGTTTCCACAGATCGCACCATCGGACTTGGGCATCTCGGCCGCAGGCGATGTCTTCCCAAAGCACAGCAACGAAATCGTGGCCCTGGCGAAAAGCACGCCAGATGGCCTGCAGAAGCTGCAGGAGGTGCTGACCCCGCGCCACCCTTCGCAACTCTACGAAGCCGCATGCGAGGGTCTGCTCCTCTTCCTTGTGCTCTATTTTGTGCGGGTGAAGTTCAAGAATCTGCCGAACGGCGTGCTGACCGGCCTGTTCTTCATCCTCTACGCCATCAGCCGCATTTCCGTGGAAACCCTCCGGGAGCCCGACTCTGAACTCATGCTGTACGACACCCTCACCAAGGGCCAGTTCTACTCCATCTTCATGATCGCCATTGGTCTGGCCTTCCTGATCTTCGGCTTCAAGTGGGGGCAACGCCCAGGCGTGCGCACGGCGGAAGGAAAGTAGTCCGCTGGGCTTCGGCGGTCGGGCGAAAAGCCTGCAAGACTTACTCCTTCCCCCGGCTAAAGCGGAGATAGGCCCTCGTCCCTTTCCCCAGAAGGCTCAAGCATCTCGCCCCACCGCCGCCGGAGCCCGGCGGACTACTTTCTGTATTGAGCGAAACGCACCCAAGCTCGGTCTGAAAGTGACCGGCTGGCTCCGGCGTGTTATGCTTTCCCCTGTCATGAAGCCCCGATTCCTGCCGTTCCTGGCCACTGCGCTTTGCCTGCTGCCCTCCTTCCTTCGTGCTGCCGAAGCTGAATCCAAGCCGGAAGAGTCGAAGCTGCCGCACACGGATTTCGTCCGCTTTCAGGAGGATAAGAAAGGTGCGCAACTCCAGACGGCCGTCGCCACCTATCGAAACAACCGTGGTGTGGTGGTGGACCTCATTGGCGCCATCCACATCGGAGACAAGAACTACTACGATGTGCTGAACGCCTACTTCGAGGACTACGATGCCCTCCTCTATGAAATGGTGGGCGATCCGGTGGAGCAGTATCAGGAGCCTGAGGATCTCCCTGAGCCAGCACCTCAGCGCGGAAAGAAAGACCCGCTGCCCCTCAAGAAGCTGAAGCCGA
The DNA here is from genome assembly GCF_003315205.1 of Roseimicrobium gellanilyticum. NCBI lineage: Bacteria > Pseudomonadati > Verrucomicrobiota > Verrucomicrobiia > Verrucomicrobiales > Verrucomicrobiaceae > Roseimicrobium > Roseimicrobium gellanilyticum. Next base: position 46,866 of record NZ_QNRR01000013.1, read on the forward strand.
AAGCGCCGTCCACCACGCCTGCAAAGCCGCAAACGGAGGGTGAGTTCGACGCCGAGCAGCGCGTCAAAGATCTGGAGGCCTACATCCAAAGGGGCAAGTCCGAGCCCATCTCGCCCTCCAACTACGAGGCAGAAGCGGCAGCTCGCGACAAACTCCGCTGGCTGAACCCCATGTACGACATGCTGAAGAACACACTGAAGCTGGAGGCGCAGATCGATTGCATCGACTACACCCGGCCGAACTTCGTGCATGCGGACATGACGGCCCGAGCCTTTGCCGCAAAGCAGGAAGAACGGGGCGAAGGCTTCATCCAACTGTGGATGCGCATGGCCAGGGCTCAGGCACTGGCCCCGGCCCCAAACTACAAGGACCCGGGACTGCTCAAGGTCCTGGAGATCCTCTGCCGTCCCGACAGCGCCACGGAACTGAAGCGCCTGATGGGTCGCATGTTTGATGCCGTAGAGACGGTGATGTCAGGCATGGAAGGACCGGAAGGCTCGGTGATCATCTCTGATCGCAACAAGGTGGCCCTCGAAGTACTGAAGATTCACCTTGGCCTGAACAAGAAAAAGTTCGGCATTTTCTACGGAGCCGCGCACCTGCCGGACATGGAGAAGCGCCTGGTCGACATGGGCTTCACCTTGGAAAAAGTGGAATGGATCACCGCATGGGATCTGCCGCCTGAGCCACCTCCTTTCAAGAGAGAGGCCAAGCCGAAGGCGGAACAGAAATCTGCCCAGCCGGGCGCACCCTCCACCACCCCGGCCACACCTGAAGCAGTCAAGCCTGCACCTGCCGTCGAAGCCAAATAGACAGCGGCATCCCCCCATTCCCGCCTTGCAGGAGGCCTTGAACGCGGCTTGAGACACAGTCCGCTCCACGGAATCATCTTTCATGCTCACGGACAGTCACGCTCACCTCGCCTCCAAGCAGTTCGCCAACGAAGTGCCGGACCTCATCAACCGCGCCCGTGCCGCGGGGGTTTCACGCATCATCTGCATCGGCACCACCCTGGAGGATGCGAAGCAGGTGCTGGAGATCGCGAACACGTATGAGGAAGTCTACGCCACGGTGGGCATCCACCCCTGTGATGCGGACACCGTGACGGATGCGAAATTCACCGAGGAACTGCGCGCCCTCGCCGATCATCCCAAGGTGGTGGGCATTGGCGAGATCGGCCTCGACTACTATCACAAGCCGCCGGAAGGATTCTCTGAACAACAATGGAAGCAACACCAGGCCTTCGTGCTGGAGCAGCAGCTCGCACTCGCCGCGGACATGGGCTTCAACGTGGTGCTGCACAATCGCGAGAGCTTTGATGACCTCGTGGCGCATGTGCTGCCGTGGTCCGGAAAACTGCGTGGTGTCTTCCACTGCTTCACCGGCAACTCGGAGCAGGCCCTTCCGTTGATTGAGAAGGGTCACCTCGTGAGCTTCACAGGGATTGTCACCTTCAAGAATGGTCAAATCATCCAAGAGTGCGCCAAGGCTGTGCCTGCTCATGGATTCATGCTGGAAACGGATTGCCCCTATCTGGCACCGATGCCGCATCGTGGGAAACGCAATGAACCCGGCTATGTGGCGCACACGGCCGAATTCGTAGCGAATCTCCGTAGCGTGAGCGTGGATGAACTCGCGCGGAGGACGAGCGAGAATGCGACGCTTTTCTTCAAGAGGAGGAAGTAAAGCATCTCCATGTGCGCCATGGCCACATACCAGCGGACCATATCGCTCTCAAAGAAGGAACACGATGATTGGCCCAAGCAGCAATGAACTGCGCTTTGCGTCGTGGAGTGCGGCGGCAAGCGCTAAGGCGCGACGCCGCTTTGAACGAAGCGCCCGGACATTCGACACACCGAACCACACGCCAACATCCACCCTTCATGATGGCGCAGGTGTTGGAACGCGGACACAAAGCTGCACATCAACACCTCCGGCAAAAGCGGTGTCGCGCTTGAAGCTTGCCACCGCACTCCAAGACGCAAAGCGCTCCATCACCATCCACCGTCATTTCACTGCGCACCGCGCTGCCATGTCGAGAGCCTGCCAGTTGCTCACTTCCTCGCCAGCAAATACGCGAGCAGGTCATGCAAGTCCTTCTCCGGGATCAACTCCCCAAACCCCGCAGGCATCAGTGAGAACTCGCTGATCTGATCTTCCGTGATGTCCGCTTTGGGAATCGCATGTTCCTGCCCGGCAGCATCCGCGAAGTACTGCACGCCATCCTGCTCGCGGCGGAAGAGGCCAGTCATGAGATTGCCGTTCTTCTGCTTCACGAAATGCAAACGGAACGCAGGGTCTACGGCGCGGTTCGGATCGAGCAGGTCCTCCAGCAAACGCTCCGGCCCACGCGCACCGATGCCATCAAGCTGCGGCCCGACCAGATTTCCCGTAACACCGATGCGATGACAGATGGCACAGTTGATCTGGTAGACCTGCTGTCCGTGCTTCTCATCCGGCTTGGCCGTGGCGAAAGACTTCAACCGCGCGGCAATGATGGACTTTGCAGCTTCATTGGTGGGCGGCAAGTGGGCCGTGACTTCGGACAGGCGCTTCGCAATTGTCGGCGCATTCAGTGCTTTCACCTTGCCGCTCACCAGAGGGTCTGCCAGCACTCGCGCAGGTGCGAGTGTCAGCAATTGCTCTGCACTTGCCGTCGTGCCCGCCAGCGCGGTGGCGAGCTTCACCTGCGCGCGGAATGGCAACGCGCGGAACGCCTTGCCCAGTTCCTCGGCAGCCTGCTTGGGGGTGTTCAGCACCGCGAAGACGGTGGCAGCCAGCTCTGCATCAGAGGCCAGCGAGGCCACCTGGGTGAAAGGCATATCCCGCAGAGTGCCGGCCATGCATTCCGCCAGCGCGCTACGCGTAGCGGCGCTGTAGCGTTCTTTGGCATCGAGTTTGCCGAGAAAAGCAAGGGCATCCGCCCCGGTGCCTTGTTCACTTGAAAGCTGGGCCAGCGCGCGGATGCGTTCATCACGACGATCCACATTCTGCGGCAGCGCCAGTACAGGAAGCGCGGGCTCAAATCCGCCCACCGCCAGCCATGCAAAGGCACCAGCTGTATCACCATCGGATAGTTCCAGATATACCCTGCCACTGCCTCGTGGCAGCGTGTCATCTTTCCCAGCTCCCTCGGGTTTGGTGGCGAGTTTCCATGTGACCTTCTGTGCCACATCATTCCGCGGAGGCTCTGCCTTGGCTAGTTCCTGTCCTGTGGTGGCATCGACGAGCCGCACGAAGTTCTTGCCGTGCGATGGTGCGGCGGGGAATCCGTTGTGGCCGGCAATCCAAAAGGAGAACTGCTCGGGCAGGTCAAACGTGCCTGAGCGGAATGTCCCGGTGAATTTCTCTCCACCGGGGGGATGGCTGTCGAGCAACATGCGCTGCTGTTCGTCACCACACTTCACCATCTTGGCATGCCACGGATTGGGATTCGCAACCGTTGGAGGCTGCACCAGCTTCCACGCAGTGGGAGTGTCCTGCTTCAGTGAAGCCAGGAGCTTCTGGGTCAACTGCGCCGACCACGCCTGCATCGCGTCTCCTGATTTCGAGCCGCTCTTTTTCTGGCCTTCTCGAATCGCCTGATACAGGTCCAGTTGACCATCCATGTCGGCGGCGAAGTGCTCCTGCACCAACGCAATCAGCTCCGCCTCGCGTGTGGCAGGAAGGTGCTTCGCGAGGTGTGTGATCTTCGCCGGCAGCTCGGGAGTGGCATTGCCCTTCTCCTTCACATACTTGAGCAGCCACTCCGCGGACTCGCTGGTGGGAATTGAACAAGCTACAAAGGCAAGCTCATCATCGTGACGTGTCCTGGGGAATTTGAGATCTTCATATTTCTGAAAAGCGCCCGGTTGAGAGAGCCACGCACGCACAGCCATCCTCCACGCGAGGATGAGCGCAGGGTCCCCGGAATCATGCACGAGGAAGAGTTCCTTGCGCGCAGGGTCGCTGTCGTCATTCGAGGGATAGAGAATAAGCGGTGGATAGGGGTACTCCTCCGGATGCTGCACCATGGCCAGCGCACCAGCCCGCATGGAAAATCGACCGCGCGAGTCGAACTGCAGATTCGGCACCATGTGATCCCCCTCAAATCCGCGGCATCCAGGGAACCAGGTTTTCTTTTCTGCCATGGCGGTGATGCAGGCGACGGAGAGCCGTTCATGATCACCCTTCAAGACAGGTCCACCTACCATCAACGTACGCCCGATGCGCGATGCGATGGCTTCATCTCCCAAACGGAAAGCCGCCCACATGGCGTGCACATCCTGGATGCCGATCCCATCGCCTTCATCGAGCTGCCACTTGGCATAGTCACTCACCACCGGCGCGTCCTCTGCTTCCGGCTTCCCGGTGATTTCCTCGCGCGCCAGTTGGAGAGCTGGGCGGCCGATGCGTGTGACCAGTTCTTCTGTGGCCAGATAACGTCGGGTGATATTCGGAGAAGTGAGCTCCACCATCAGCTCGCCCGCCTTCTTCGCCGCGAGATTGCAATCCGTGAGCTTCCCCGTGTGCCCCTCCTTCACCACGCGCCAGATGCGACCGCGCTCGCGATCGCGTCCGGGGTGATCCAACGCCACTTCGTAGTGGCCAATGATGCGATTGTAAAAATCCACGACATACAGCGCACTGTCCGGCCCCAGATGAAGATCCACCGGACGGAACCAGGGATCCGTGCTGGTCATGAAGTCCGGCTCTTCATTCGCCTTCGGAGTCGTGCCATTGAAGGTGACATGATCATGATTCACCTTCGAGGTGACCGGATTGCCAAGGAAGGTGTGGTCATCCCACTCAGGCCCCCACACACCGCCATCCAGGTACACCACACCGGAGATACCAGTGCTGCCGTGCGAGTGCGCGCACATCACCGGAGCGTAACCGAGGCCATCATGTGGCTTTCCAAAACTCGGATAATACGCTCCGCGGATGAGCTGGTAGATCGGCGAGCTGTGGCAGTCGGCAGAGTAGAGATTGCCCATCGAGTCCCAGCAGAGGCCAAAGGGATTCACCTGTCCTCTCGTCCAGATTTCCACCCGTGAGCCATCCGGCTTGAAGCGGAAGGTATTTCCGCTGTGCAGTTCGAGTGAGGATCCATCCTTCGCCTTCACATAGCTCGTGTTGTTGAAACCATGTGTGGCGTATACCCAGCCATCCAGACCAAGGCGCAGGCTCGAAATCATGCCGTGCGTGTCCTTCTCGTAGCCGAGCGGCCCAAGCACAATGGAGCGCTTATCGCACTGACCGTCGCCATCCGTGTCCTCGAGATAGAGGATGTTCGGGATGCTCCACGCAATGCAGCCCTTTTTGTACGGCAGCACACCCGTGGGGATGTTCATATCCTTCGCGAAAACCGTTACCTTGTCCGCACGGCCGTCGCCGTCAGTGTCCTCCAGAATGCGGATGCTGTCCCTAGAACCGGGAGCGGAGGTGGTGTCTGGCGACCACTTGTCCTTCGGCACCGCGTAGGGATACTCACGCGTGCTGCTCACCCAGAGACGGCCGCGCGCGTCGAAGGCCATGTTGATGGGCTTGCCTCCGATCAGAGCTTCGTCTGCAAAAAGCTCCACGCGAAATCCCTCAGGCACCTTGAAGCCCTGCATCTCCTGATTGGGAGATTGTGGGTCACTGGCCCGCACGAGGTGGTCGTCCTGGCCGCGCAGGGATGCGGTCAGACTCAGGCCAAGGACAAAAATGACCGTGCACCATGGGCGGTACGGATGGGGACTTGATACCGGAAGCATGACTTGTGAATACGGGAGGCTTCAACGCAGGTTTCAGTGCCTTTCCTAACGCCGTTGGTTCAGTGCGGAACGGAAATTTTCATCGACAATTCATCCCATACTCCGACTATGGCATCATGAGCACGCGCCTTTTTCCCATCCTCGCCGTGACCGTGTTCTGCAGCTTCGGCGTTCTGGGTGCCCAGCAGATCTCGGAGGAGCAGTTCCAGAAGCTCTTCAATGAGGAGGCCTCCCTTGAAGAATTCACCAAGGCAGCCGAAGAAGCAGCCAAGGCTGGCGTGTCCTCCCAGATCCTCGCGGAGGCCAAACTGATCTGGGGCCTGGGCAACGAGAACCCAGATTATCTTACGAAGATCCTTCCTGAACTTGAGGTGGCAGCGAAGAACTTCAAGCCCGAGGACTCCGCTACAATCACCAACCCGGATGAATTCAACGGCTTCATCAGCTACATCCGCGCGCTGGAAGCGAAAAAGCGCGGTGACGAAGCCGCACTGAAAAAGCACGTCTCCGAGGCCCTCTGGCTGAATCCTGACCAGGCTGACACGCTCGGCGACACCATCAGCCAGTTTCGCAGAGAGCAACTGATGGCCAAGGTCACGATAGATATGAAGCTGCCCATCACCACCAGCAAGGGCGAGGCTACGACGCTGGCGGACCAGCTTGGCAACAACAAGGCCATCCTGCTCGACTTCTGGGCCACCTGGTGCGGCCCATGCATCAACCTCATGCCCGAACTCCGCAAAAATGCCGAGCTGCTGAAGAAGCACGGCATTGTCGTAGCCGGCATGAACAATGAAAGCGACGAAGCGAAGGCCGACGAGATGCGGGCGAAGAAGGACATGAAAATGCCCTGGCTCGTGGAACCGAAGGGCAGTCCCTTCAGCGAGCAACTCGGCATCGACAGCATTCCACGCATGATTCTCCTCTCGCCTGAAGGCAAGGTGCTCTACAATGGACACCCCAAAGAGTCAGGTCTCTGGGAGGCATTGAAGAAATTGGACTCCACCATCAAGGAGCCCAAGGAAGACTAGAAGGCCTGAAAACAGAACAGACGTCTAGCGCTTGCCAAAGATGGCGCTGCCCACGCGCACAAAGGTGGCGCCCTCCTCCACCGCCACGGCATAGTCGCCGCTCATGCCCATGCTGAGCACCGGGAACTTGGTGCCTGCCAGTTTCTCCAGTTTGTCCCGGTACTCACGCAGGAAGACAAAATACTTCCGGCTGTCCTCCGGGTCCTCACTGATCGGTGGGATGCACATCAGGCCGTGGATCTCGATGCGGTCACATTGCAGCAAATCTTCGAGCTGGGTCTCCAGCTTATGCGCTGGGAATCCATGCTTGCTCGCCTCCTCCGCGACATTCACCTCAAGCAGAACTTTGGGAAACACACCCAGCTCGCCCGCGATGCGATTGATGTCATAGGCGAGCTCCAGGCTGTCCACGCTCTGAATCATCTCCACCACAGGCAGCACCTTGCGCACCTTGTTGGATTGCAGGTGGCCAATGAGATGCCAGCGCAGCTTCGCCGGGAGGTCCGGAGTTTTGCGCAGCAGTTCCTGCACCTTGTTCTCACCAAAGAGAAGCTGTCCTGCGTCCACCGCCTCGCGGATGATTTCCACGGGAAAGGTCTTGCTCACCGCCACGAGTTCCACCTCCTCCGGTCTGCGTCCCGCCTTGGCAGCTGCGGCGGCGATGTTGGACAGCACTAGTTCAAGATTCTCGCGGATATCCATGGATGGGTGGAGCGGCGTGTAACCGGACCGTAGCGCGACAGAGGCGCGTGGGGCAAGTGGGATTCGTCGTTACAGCTCGTTTGTCCACAATTCATCTCTTGCGCCAGGGATGGCTCACGCGAAAGAGAGCGCCATGATTTTCCGCACCATGCTGCATCGCATCGCAGGAATCCTCGGCTGCCTGCTGCTGGTGACCGGCATGCTGCTACACCTGACGGTGCGGGATGGCCACAAGTGGATAGCCACCCTCTTCTACGCCATGCCGCTGCCGCTGATCCTGGTGGGATGGCTCATTGCTGCGGCATGGCATTTTCGACAAAGGACATTCCTCATCGCCAGTCTCTGCATGGCCTTTCTCACCGCATGCTGGTGGCAGGCCACGTCCTATCGGAAGGAAACACAGGTGAGATCCGCATCACCAAAGCCTTCCGGCCTGAAGGTCCTGTACTGGAACATGGCGCACCAGAAGCTTCCCAGCACAGACTTGGAGCAGCTCATTGCCACACATCAACCCGACATCGTGGGGCTTGGCGAGGTGGGGCTGCGCTCTGGAGACTCCAATCCCCTGGTGCGGCATCTGCCGCCTGGCTACATCGCGCTGAAACCCGAGCACGGCATGGGGCTGGTAGTCCGCGGCAACGCTCAAGTGCAGCAGATCACCAGAATCAAAAAGACACGCAGCAAGTTCCTCCAGATGGATGTGACCGTGGACGCCAAAGTCTGGCACATCATCCTGGTGGATGGTGATGCCGATCCTTTCCTCAGGCGCGAAGAACTGCTGGGTAAGGTACTGGCAAAGACTCAAGCGTCCCACACCCTGGTCATGGGTGACTTCAATACCCCACTTGAATCCCAATGGTTCGACCCATGGCGAACAGCGGGCCTGCACCACGCCACGGAAGGGGCCCGCACGGGCTTTCGCGAAACCTGGCCGCGTCACTGGCCGGTACTCACCATCGATCACCTCTGGTGTACACCAGAGACACAACCGGTGCTCTTCGAGCGCGTGAGCCTTCCCTCCTCCGACCACCTCGCGATCGTGGCCAGTCTCCGGTAAAGAGAGTCCGCAATAGCGGCTGATTATTTCTTCTCCACCTTCGGTGCTTCCGCAGCCAGGGGTGTAAGCTTAATATTGCGGATGCCCGCCATCGTCGCATACGTGGTGAGGGAGAGCGGCTGATAGTCCTCAATCGGACCTGCACGCACGCCGATTCTCTTCCCTTCGATGTCCACGTCGATGACCTTCTCCTCCCCCACCCAGGCGGAGATATTGGCGGGGGTCACGCGCAGCTTCACGGCATACCACTTGTTGTTATCGAATTTGCGGTAGTGGCCGGTGGAGTTTTCGGAGGCGTCCATGCCATCGATGCTGGAGATGCCGGTCACGCTGCCGCCCCAGCCGCCGAGCACGAGGGTGGCACAGGTCTTGGGGCTGCCCACCGGGAAGGTCAGGCCGCAGAAGAAGTCCACGCCATCCAGCCGCTGGGCATCCAGGGTGATTTCATAGTTGGTCACCGGGAGGTCCTTGGCCTTCTTGTAGACTACTCCGGTGATGGAGTCGCCCGCACCGATGATCATGTCCTTGTCCTTGATTTCCACGGAGCCGCTGCCCCCGGCATCACGGGCCTCCCAATCATCCAGCGAGCTACCGTCAAAAAGCACGATGGGCTTCCCGGCCGGGGCGGAAGCGGGCGCGGGCTTGGGGTCGGCGCAGATAGCGGGGGTGGCGAGAGCAAGAAGGAGCAGGAGACGCAGAGGGTTCATGAGGAAGACAAAACGGTGGAGATGGGCAGGATGTGTGCTACGAAGCTCACCGCATGAGATTTCCGCGTCAATTCCACAAAATCGCCATCCGCGTCGCCTTGGCCTGTGGCCTGGGCCTTCTGGCGAGCTGCACGACTGCCAAAGTCGGCCGCCACCCCTACTCCACCACCTACGACCCTCCCCTGCTCCAGGCGAACAACCCCTCTGCCGTGAAGGTGAAGCTGAGCACGGGCGCTCAGCGCGTGTACCTGGTGGAAGGTGACCGCGTCCTCCTGGCCTCCCCCTGCTCCGTCGGTACGGCCAAGGACCCCACCCCGCACGGCCACTTCAAGATCTACAGCAAGACCTTCCAGCGCCGCCGCGTGAGCCAGCCGGGAGCCGGCTACCCCATGACGTACTGGATGGAGTTCAAGACTGCCTACGGCATGCACTGGGGTTTTGTGAAGCCCTACCCCTGCACGCATGGCTGCGTACGCCTGCCCATCAAGACCGCGCAGAAGCTCTTCAGCGCCGTCCGGCCCGGCACCCCCCTCCACATCGCCACCTCGCACCCCGAGGACGCCACGGTTGGCAAGTCCCTGCCCATCCTGGATGATGGCCCCATGCCCGACCCGCCCTGGAACTACATGATCAGCCAGCAGGTCTTCACGGATGCGGCAAAGGGTAAGTTCTACACGTACTGATTTAGCTAGTTCGAGATTCGGTTAGATTCCCCACGAAATGTCCGCACCCACCGCCTCGCCCAGCCCCGCTCCCGCCAAAACCCGGCGTGTCAATGTCCGCACACCGGAGGTGATGGAACGCGTGCAGGCGGAGGTGGAGACCCACTACCGCAGCGTGCTAGTGGAGAACCTGCGCAAAGCGGGCGGCGTGCTCACCGTGGGGCATACGACCATCCGTCTCGCGCGTGATTTCGGCTTCTGCTACGGCGTGGAGCGCGCCATCGACCTTGCTTACGCAGCCCGTCGTGTGTTCGCTGATCGCAAAGTATACCTCCTGGGTGAAATCATCCACAACCCCGAGGTGAACCGCCAGCTTCAGGAGATGGGGATCATCAGCATCCCCATCAGCGAGCACGAGGCGAAGCTCTCCACCTTGGACCCCGATGACGTGGTCATCGTGCCCGCCTTCGGTGCGGAGACCCGCCTGATGAACATCATCAGTGAGCGCGGCTGCTCCGTGGTGGACACCACCTGCGGCGACGTGATGAGCGTGTGGAAGCGCGTGCGGGGCTATGCCAAGCAGGGCTTCACCTCCATCATCCACGGAAAGGCGGAACACGAGGAAACCCGCGCCACGTCCTCCCGAGCCATGGGCGATGCGGGAGATGGCCACTTCCTCGTGGTACTCACGCTGGATGACGTGGACTACGTCTGCGACTACATCCGCAAGGGCGGCAATCGTGAGGAATTTCTGCAGCGCTTCGGCAAGTCTGTCTCCAAGGGATTCGACCCGGACAAGCACCTCACCCGCGTGGGCGTGGCCAACCAGACCACGATGCTCAAGTCCGAGACGGAAGAACTGCAACGTCGTGTGCAGAAGGCCGTGGAAGACCGTGACGGTGCGGAAGTGGCAAAGCAGAATTTCCAAGTCTTCGACACCATCTGCGGCGCGACGCAGGAGCGACAGGATTCGCTCTTCGACATGCTGCGCAAGCCGCTGGACGTGCTGCTGGTCGTCGGCGGCTACAACAGTTCCAACACCACGCACCTGGTGGAAATCGGCGAGAAGGAACTCCCCACCTTCTTCATCCGCACCGCCGAGTGTCTGAAGAGCTTCAGTGACATTGTGCACTTCGACCTCCACCTGAAGGCGGAGAAGACGAGCTACTCCAACAAGCTGGCGGGCAACGACCCCGTGGTGGTCGGCGTCACCGCCGGCGCCTCCTGCCCGAACAACCTCGTGGAGGACACCATCATCCGCGTCTTCGAACTGCGCGGCACTCCCAAGGCCGAGGTCATGGCCGAGGCAGAACGTGTGGCCGCTCCAGTGGAGTAGGTCATTCCCCTTTCAGAACAGGCGGCGACAGACGCACCCCCCAGGCAGGACGTTTCAGGTATGGGATACCATGTTTACATCACCCGGGAAAAGAACGGCGTCGACTCGGATATTCCGCTGGAGGACTGGTTGCAACATGTCGCAAGCACACCCGAGCTTGAGTTTGAAAAGCCCCAGGGCGATGACCTCGCCAGCCAGTTCACCCGCTCCGTGCATGCGGCGCATTGGAGTGGTGCTGCGGAAGAGTACGCCTGGCTGGGCTGGTCCCATGGCGAAATCTGGACCAAGAATCCTCCGGAGAAGCTCATCGGCTACATGATCGAGATCGCCCCGAAATTTGGCGCACGCGTGCGTGGCGATGAGGGGGAATACTATCGAACGCTTGATGATGTGTACTACGAGGAAGACGGTCGCGTCGTCTCCCAGGAGGAACAAAACCAGAGGCAGGCAGCATCAGCCGCCTTTCACAAGAAAAAGCGGCTGATGTGGAATATCCTTCGCCTGCTACTCTTGCTGATGGCTGCCTACTTTCTCACAAGGCAGAATTTTCGTTGAGCCAAACACCTTTCGTTGACCAAGTTGAGTTGGATGGTGTTGAGATGAAGAAGATGAAATCGTTCCGGCTCTATGTGCCGGGGCCGCCACCGGCTCCGGAGCGGGTCGTCTCTGATTTCTCGGTGGGAGAGAAGGCCGCATTCGCAGAAACGTTCAAGCCGCTGCTGGAGCGATATCGAACACGAATTCGCATTGGCTGGGCTGTTGGCCTGGTGTCCGTCGCTTGCGTTGTATTGAATGCTGTTCTCGGACTCTTCTGGCTGGAAGGTTTCACCGGCTTTGCGTTTGGTTTTTTGGTGATCGTGACACTGATATACCTCGGGAAATTGCCGAATTGTCCGGGTTGCGGGAATCAACCCCATCACCCTCCCAATCAGTTCTGCCCTGAATGTGGCAGCCGCGCGCTTCAACGAGCTGGAAGTACCCGCCATGCCCACTGCCGGCAATGCGGATTGGCGATTCAATCCCGCAAAGGCAGGCATCACAAAATCCGCCACTGCACACACTGCGGCCTCCACCTGGATGAACATGGGCTCTAAAGACATTTTCCCCCTCATGCGCGCCACCATTTGCCCTGCAATTCCCGAAGATGCATCGGGCTGGCAAGCGCTGCGTACCCAGCTCTGGCCTGACGCAGATTCCGCGAACGAGATTGCGCAGTATTTTGCCGAAGATCCCAAAGAACGAGGGCAGGCCCTGCTCGCCAGGGATCCCCATAATGTCATCTGTGGCTTCATCGAGCTTTCCGTGCGACGCGATTGGGTGGAAGGCTCAACGACGTCACCCGTCGCTTATGTGGAGGGTTGGTTTGTGCACCCCCATCATCGGAAGAAAGGGATTGGCAAAGCCTTGCTGACAGCCGGGGAAGTCTGGGCTCGTGATGCGGGCTATAGAGAGATTGCGAGCGACACCCTGATCGACAATCAGGACAGCATCACCGCCCACCGCGCATGCGGTTATGCCGAGGTGGAGCGCTCGGTCCACTTCATCAAGCCGCTACGCCTGACCCTGGCTGAGTATTTGAAGACCGCTCCCCCCGCTGATCGATTCGTGTGGGCAGTGCACCAGGTTTATGGCCCCACCAACTATTGCTGCCCTCTCCATGGCACTCCGCTGGAGATCGTGGATGTCTTCGGCACTCGGGTAGATATTTCACACATCGAGGCCGTCGTGCGAGCGACGTTGGAAAATCCCCACTGCATTGGGAACAGCTACAGATTCCAAGCAGACGAGTGGTTTGATCAACCGCAGAAACTTCCATACTGCCCGGTGTGCGAAACAAACTATCGCGCCGCCCTCGCAGCCGATCGTGAGGGCTCGCTCATCCGACATTGAATCTGCGCATTTTCGCCGCGCTCACGTCCCAAACCTCAGATACACCGTGATGGTCAAAATCGACAACAAGGTCGAACCAATGATCGCCTTCGCCGTCACACTTGCCTCGCGGCGGTAGTACTCGGCGAGCATGAATGGTCCGGTCCCTGTAGGCAGCGCAGCGAGGAGCACGGCAGGATGCAAAAGCGACGGTGGCAGGTGGAACACATGCTTGCCCAGCATCCACGCAGCGAGCGGATGCAGCACCAGCTTCATGCCCATCAGCAGGTTTACCGCTCCGAGATCACTGGTCGTGCTCTCGCGCTTTTCCGCCAGGAACAATCCCAGACTCACCAGCGCACAAGGCGAAGCCGCTCCACCGAGCAACTTCAGGAAGCTTGCCCCCGTGTCGGGCAACGATGTGCCGGTGAGAGGGAAGAAGGCTCCCAGGAGAGGTGCCACCAGCAGGGGATTCTTCGCCAGCGAGACGCCCACCTTCCAAATGAGCTGGCTGGTCCGTCTCTCGGTCTGCAGCCCGACCTCGACCAACACAATCGCCGCGGCAAAGATGACGCATACGGTGATGATTGAAGCGATCAGCGTGGGCGTCATGGCACTGGAGCCAAAGGCCGCGAGAGCCAGCGGAAAGCCCATGTAGCCTGTATTCGCATAGCTGCTGCCCAAGGCATCGATGGCCGCATCCGCGAGGTGCCTGGGACCACGCCAGCGAATCGCCAGGGTCACCGCAAAGACCAACACGCAGCTCAAGCCAAAGGCACTGATGAGGCCCGGCTGCCAGATCTCCGAGAGCTGGGCCCGGGCAATGATATCAAACAGCAGGGCCGGCAGCGCGAGGTACACCACGAAACGGTTCAACTCTCCCGCCGCATGCGGGCCCATCACACCAGTCCTGCGCACCACCCATCCCGTGAGGATAAGCGCAAACACAGGCAGAACGATCAGGAGGGTGGAAAGCATCGCTTCTCAGGAAGGAAATCGGAAGGACCGAAAGAATCGGGGTTCTCACTCATTCCTTCCAATGCTACTTTAGGTGCTGATTCATACCTTTTCCGTATCATGGCTGATATCCGGCAGATGCGCTATTTCGTCGCCCTGGCAGAGACCCTGCACTTCGGCAGAGCTGCGGAGCGACTTCACCTCACGCAGCCACCACTCAGCCGGCAGATTGCTGCACTAGAGAAATCACTCGGTGTGCGATTGCTGGAACGTGACACGCGCCACACAAAACTCACCCACGCCGGGCAGCGTTTCCTGGAAGATGCGAAGGCGACCCTGGTTTCGTTCGACCAGGCATGCCAGAACGCGCGGCTCGCCGAGATGGGTGAACTCGGCGAGTTGAAGATCGGCTTCATGATGCACGCCGCCTTCACGATTCTGCCGCGGCTCACGCGCCGCTTCATCTCGACCCATCCGCAGGTGAAGCTCCACTTGCGGGAAATCATCCCGAGCACGCTGCCGGATGACATTTTCAGCGGGCACATTGATGCGGGGATCATGTTCCCTCCAGGACAGATCAAAGGCCTCGCATTTCAAGCGCTCCATCACGAGCGGTTGTGTCTTGCCCTGCCTTCGGGGCATCGCCTCGCGGGCCGTTCTCGAATCAATCCCACGCATTTGCAGGGCGAGGCACTCATTGCCACTCCCGAAGATGTCTCCCCCTCCTTGCGCGGCGCCATTCTGGATTGGTTTCGCTCAGGCGGCTCCAGTCCCACCATCCGGCTGGAAACCCAGTTGCAGCAGACGATTGTGAGCCTGGTAGCAGAGGAACTCGGGGTCGCCCTCGTGCCCGAGTCAATGCGGAAGCTCGGCGTCGCCGGTGTGACGTTCCGTCCCCTCGATCATGCACCGAAGATCGAGCATGGCATCGCATGGCGCCCATCGAATTTGAATCCTTCGCTGCCGCTTTTTTTAAAGTCGGCGGAAGTGGGAGGGTGAACCCTACCCCATCACCACCTTCATCCGGAACGGAGCCGCTTTGAACTCCACCGGAGTAAAATCACCAAGCTCGCCATCCAGCTCGAAGGGCACCTTGCCATCCTGACAGGAGACGCGGAATGCGGGCACCTGGAGATAATCCAAATCGTCCGCCTCGCTGTAGCCTTTGAAAGCCAGACCTTGCAGGAACTGGAGCACTTCCAGCGCACCCCGACGATGAAAGATGAGGACATCCAGGAGACCGTCCGTGTTATTCGCATCGCGGAACACGGGCACCGGTCCGCCGTAGTGCTTGCCGTTTCCAATCAGCACCACCGAGCCGTAGAGCGGAGGCCGGCCAGGGAGCTCGATGGCAAGCTGTGGCGCTTCCTGCGTAAGCACCCGGGCGGCGGTCATCACGTAGCTGAGCGGGCCGAAGCGCTTCTTCATCTCCCACGGAGTCTGCTGCACGATCTCCGCATCCAGGCCGACCCCGGCAAGCTGGATGAAGTACTGCCCATTCGCCTCCCAAAGATCGATTTCACCCAGCCGGCCCCGATTGATGAGGTCCCATCCGGCCTCCAGATTGCGCCCAGGGAGGCCGAGCTCATGGGAAAAGACATTCATGGTCCCCACCGGGAGGATGCCGAGAGCGACGTGCTCTGCCGGGTCCGCCAGTTCCCGATTATGCCTGGCGAGAGCGTTCACCACCTCATTCACTGTGCCGTCCCCGCCCGCTGCGATCACCAGCTTATGCCCATCCCGGGCCAGTCGGGCAGCCACCTCTGCCGCACCACCCACTCCGCCGGTCATATGGAGCTCAGGAGCAGGCTGCAGGGTCCGAATGCGCTCAATCTGAGCCCCGGCCTTGGTGCTGTTCGCCGCAGGGTTGACGATGACGGGGATGGCCATGGACGGAGGGAGCGAAAAAGGGTGAGCCGCCCGTTCTAGCCCGGTTCAGGCCGCTGGCAAGTGAAGTCCTTCAACGCGTTCCATCAAAAACTTGACTCTGTAGCGACTCTCGCGCACCAGTTCCGTCCTGTCATGAGCGACGTCCTTCATAAGGCGACGGTGCTGGTGTTGAACCGGAACTGGCAGGCCATCGACGTTAAGACCCCGGCTGATGCGTTTTGCATGATGGCCGCTGGCACTGCCACGGCACTCGACATCGCCAGCGGCGAGAACATGGCTCCCACCAAATGGGGCGAATGGCTGGATCTTCCCGTACGGGACAGTGACAACGCCGTGAAGACGGTCCACGGCCCCGTGCGTGTGCCCACCGTGCTGGTCCTGGCCAAGTACGACAAGGTCCCAAAACGACGTCCCAAGCTCAGCGGCAAGGGAATCTGGGAACGCGATGGCGGCGTGTGCCAGTACACCGGGAAGAAACTCTCCCGCGACGAAGGCAACATCGACCACATCATCCCCCGCTCCCGAGGTGGCAAAACCACGTGGGACAATTGCGTGCTGGCAGACAAGCGCATCAACAGCAAAAAGGCCAACCACACTCCAGACGAAGTGGGCCTGAGGCTTCAGCGCAAGCCTGTGACCCCCCGGGAGATGCCCGCCACCTACTACATCCGGAATACGCACGGCGTGCCGGATTGGGAAATGTTCCTGGAATAATACGGGACATTTTTCCAGAGTTTTGAAATGCTGGGCGCCATGCGCATCACCGTGTTTTTCTTCGCCCTGCTGGTCGCTACGACAACGTTCTGCGATGCAGGCGGGAAGAAGGCCGCTGCGCCCAAGACCAGCTACTACCAGCCGCAGGAGGGCGACATCCTTTTCCAGTCCCTGCCCCACATGCCCATTGTCGACGCCATTGAGGGCTGCACGAAGTCGCCGTTCTCGCATTGCGGCATCGTGCACAAAAATGCCCAGGGTATCTGGGTGGTCATCGAAGCCATTGGTCCTGTGCGCGAGACCCCGCTGCCGCTGTGGACCATGCAGGGGCGGGAGGCAAAGTTCTGGGTGCGCCGGTTGAAGAGCGCGCATCAAAAGCAGATTCCTGCGTTCGTGAAAGCTGCGAAGGTGTACGCAGGCAGGCCCTACGACATTCACTACAAGATGGATGACGAGGCCATCTACTGCAGCGAGTTGATCTATAAGGCGTATCGAGACGCGACAGGAAAGGGTCTTGGCGTCTTGATGAAACTCGGTGATCTGGATTGGAAACCGTGGACGGCGGTGATCAAGGAAATTGAGGGCGGCAATGTTCCGCTTGAGCGCGAAATGATCACGCCCAAGTCACTCGCAGAGGCGAACGAGCTTGAGGTGGTGGAGTTGTAGCGCTGAAACAGCTGTGGTTGCGATCCTCGTCCACGGGATGTGAGTTGGGCTGTAGTGTGTTCAATGCACACCACCACACCCACGTTTGGGGTGTGACTCCGCCGCGGAAGGACGAATGCCTACTCCCCCTTGCTCTTCCCCGCACTCACAATGCCACGCTGACTCCCGCTGATGAAGCTGATGAGATGCTCCACTTCCGCCGTCATCGTACCTTCGCGCAGCTTCTCCAGCGCCTGCGTTTGATTGAGTCCCTTGCGGTAGAGCACCTTGTACGCATCACGCACCGCGCGAATTTGCTCTTCACCGTACCCGTTGCGCTGCAGGCCCACAATATTCACACCACGCGCGCGCGCCGGATTGCCATCCACGATCGTGAAGGGAACAATGTCCTGCACAATCTTCGAGCAGCCACCGGTGATGGAGTGCTTCCCAATGCGGCAGAACTGATGCACCGCCGTGAGTCCTCCGAGAATCACATGATCCTCCACTGTCACATGTCCGGCGAGCGTGCCGTTGTTGGAGAAGATGACATGGCTCCCCACGATGCAGTCATGCGCGATGTGACTGTAGGCGAGGAAATGATTGTGGCTGCCGACGATGGTCTTTGTCCCGGGCAGGGTGCCACGATTCACGGTGCAGAACTCACGAAAGACGTTGTCATCCCCGACCTCAAGACAGGTCGGCTCACCGGCATACTTCAGGTCCTGCGTCTGCTGGCCGATGCTGGCGTACGAGTAGAATTTATTCCCCTTCCCAATCGTGGAGGGACCCATCACGGTCACGTGGTTTTGCAGCCACGTGCCATCGCCGATGACCACCTTGTCACCGATGACGCAGTAGGGACCAATGATCACCTCCGCGCCGATCTGCGCGCCGGGATCCACAATGGCGGTAGGGTGAATCTGTGTGGGCATGCGGCCTTCCTAACGATCCAAGAGGCTGAACATCAGGTCTGCTTCGCTGACGACCTGTCCATTCACAATGCAGCGTCCGCGGGCCTGGCCGATGGAGCGTTTCACCTTGAGCAGTTCCGCTTCAATGAGCAGGGTATCGCCAGGCATGACCGGGCGGCGCCACTTCACATTATCGGCGCTCATGAAGTAGCCAATCTTGCCCTGGTTCCCCGGGGTGCGAAGCAGCAGGATGGAGGCAACCTGTGCCATGGCTTCGAGCTGCAGCACGCCCGGCATCACGGGATGGCCGGGAAAGTGGCCCTGGAAGAAAGGCTCATTGATGGTGACGTTCTTCACGCCCGTGCACTTGTTTTCGCCTTCGAAGCCCACGATGCGATCCACGAGCAGGAAGGGATAGCGATGCGGCAGGATGCGCATCACTTCATTGATGTCCAACACGGCTTCGCCAGAGGGAAGGCTGAGCGGCACCGGCACCATGGCGCGCATCTCGCTGTAGGACTTGTGCAGCGCACGGGTGAGTTCCGCATTCGGGCCGTGACCGGGACGCACCGCAATCACGTGGCCGAGGATGCGACGGCCCAGGAGCGTGAGGTCGCCCACGATGTCCAGAATCTTGTGCCTCACGAACTCTTCCGCGAAGCGCAGCGGGTGCTTTGTCCACGCGGTCTCTCCGCGAATGACAATGGCGCTCTCCAGCGTGCCACCCTTGATGAGCCCCTTCTCCATGAGATGGGCGATGTCCTCGTAGAAGGTGAAGGTGCGCGCGGGGGCTACCTCCTTCTCGTAGATTTCCGGAGTGATCTCCGTGGAGAAGAACTGGGTGGCGCGCCCTTGCGGTCCCACATTCGTGCAGGAGATGCGGAACTTCTTGTCCGGCACCACCGTGAGTAGCGAGCCATCGCGGGACTCGATGTGAATGGGCTCGCGCACCTCAAACACGCGGCGGCGTTCCTCCTGCGCGACAATCCCCGCCTGCTTGATGAGTTGTACGAAGGGGAGCGAGCTGCCATCCACAATCGGCGGCTCCTGGGCGTCCATCTCGATGATGGCGTTGTCCACGCCCATGCCGGTGAGCGCACTCAGCACGTGCTCCACGGTGTGCACGTTCACACCGCCATCGGCAATCGTGGTGGCACGCTCGACCTTCTGCACCTTCTCGATGCTGGCGTCGATGAGCGGCTTGTCCTCGATGTCCATGCGACGGAACTTGAAGCCAAAGTTCTCCGGTGCCGGCTGGATGGTCAGAGTGACCTTCTCACCGGTATGCAGAGAAGTGCCCTCAATGGAGGCGGGTTTGGCAAGCGTATGCTGGCGGTCGGACATGGGACGGGTCACTTAGCCGGGTGGGATGGAGCGGTCAACGGGAAGCTAGGGTCCGAAAGAACCAGCCTTCCTCCTCAGAAATCACAGCTTCTTGAAAGCATCAGCCAGGCTGGACATGGCTCCGGACGCGGGTGGCGCAGGGCTCTTCGGCTCCACGGCACGAATCGCCTCCTCCTGCAGCTTGCAGATCTCCATGATGCCCTTCTTTCCAAGACCCAGCATCGCGTTGAGCTGGGCTTCGCTGAAGGTGGATTCCTCGCCGCTGCCCTGGATCTCCACGAACTGGCCGTCCTCGGTCATCACCAGATTGCAGTCCACTTCGGCGTCGCGATCTTCTTCATAGCAGAGGTCGAGCAGTGCCTGATTGCGGAAGATGCCCACGCTGATTGCGGCCACCTTTTTCTTGAGGGGTTGCTGGGTGAGCACGCCCTTTTGCAGGAGGCGGTTGAAGGCCATCGAAGCGGCGACACAGGCGCCGGTGATGCTCGCGGTACGCGTCCCGCCATCGGCCTGGAGCACGTCGCAGTCGATCCACAGCGTGCGCGGCCCGAGTTTCTCCAGATCCACCGCCGCACGCAGGCTGCGGCCGATGAGGCGCTGGATTTCCTGGCTGCGTCCGTCCAGCTTGCCCTTGCTGATGTCGCGGTCCTTCCGATCCAGCGTGGAGTACGGCAGCATGGAGTACTCCGCCGTAAGCCAGCCGCCGGGCACGCCCTGCACCTTCATCCAGCGGGGCACTTCGTCCTGAATGGTCGCGGCGCAGATCACCTGCGTCTTGCCAAAAGACACGAGCACCGAGCCCGTGGCATGGGGAGCAATGTCGGGCTGGAAGCGGATTTCGCGGAGTTGGTCGGGAGCGCGGTTGTCAGAGCGGGCCATGGTAGGGAGTCAGGAAGGGATGATGTGGGGAGCCGTGACCAATGAACGGCGCAGGGCGCTTGTCGACCGGGGATTCAAGAATTGCTGCCGCGACCGGCCCACTTTCGTACATTCGCCATTTGCCCGAAGGGTCACCTTCGCCATGCTATTGGGGTGCCCCAATCCGTCACCATTTCCGTTCCAGCCACTTCCGCCAATCTCGGCCCCGGCTATGACTGCCTTGGCTTGGCCCTGTCCCTCTACAACCACACCACGGTCACGATTTTAGAGGGTGACCGGCCTCACATCGAGCCGCACCACCCCATGGTGGAGGCCATTTCCGCGCTCTTTTTCCAGCAGCCAGACGTGGAGGAGGCCCCCTTCCCATTTTCATGGAGCATCAAGGGGGATGTCCCACAATCCCGTGGACTCGGTAGCAGCGTGACCGTCCGCTTGGGTATCATGATGGGGCTGAACGAACTGTGCGGCCGCCCACTGGACAGAGAGCGACTCTACGCCCTCTGCTCCGAAGCGGAGGGTCATCCGGATAATGTCGCTCCCGCCCTCTTCGGGGGCTTCGCCGTGGCCAGCAAGGAGCAGCGTTTCCGCTTTCCCGTGGACGACCGGCTGAAGGCCGTGATCCTCATCCCGGAGTACGAAGTCCAGACCGCCCACGCCCGCACTGCCCTTCCGGAGAGCGTGCCTCACTCCGACGCCGCCCGGAACACTTCACACGCCTGCACTTTGGTCTCGGCTTTCGCGACCGGTGAATATGAGCGCATGGGCGCGGCCTTGGAAGATTTCCTGCACCAGCCCTACCGCCGCCACTTGGTACCGGGCCTGTTTGAAATCGTCGATGCCGGTGTCGATGCCGGGGCCATCGGCGGGTATCTCAGCGGCTCCGGCTCAGCGGTCGCGTGCCTGACCACCTCCGGCGATCCAGCAGCCATCGCCAGCGCGATGCAGCAGGAACTGGCGAAGACTGGCGCCACCGGCCGCACTATTGTGGTGACTGCCGACAACACTGGCGCGAAGCCTCTTCAAGACACCGCCTAGCCGTCATGAAGGATCGCCTCGAAGAACTGGAGCAGTGGGGCATCGAGGTGATCCTCCACAACCGTCGCGGTTGGAAGGAGAGCCTCGCACGCGTGCTTGTTCACGGGCTGTCGTACGTCTATGCCGGATTGGTACGCCTTCGTTTGAAGCTCTACCGGGACCGCTACATTCACGATCACCATCTCGGCATTCCCGTCATCAGCATTGGCAATCTCACGGTGG
This sequence comes from Roseimicrobium gellanilyticum, assembly GCF_003315205.1. Classification (NCBI taxonomy): domain Bacteria; kingdom Pseudomonadati; phylum Verrucomicrobiota; class Verrucomicrobiia; order Verrucomicrobiales; family Verrucomicrobiaceae; genus Roseimicrobium; species Roseimicrobium gellanilyticum. The sequence continues at coordinate 68,568 of NZ_QNRR01000013.1, forward strand.
GCGGCACGGGCAAGACACCCGTGGCAGAGCTCCTCGCACGCGCTCTGCAAAAGCGCGGTCGCAAGCCCGCCATCCTCAGCCGTGGCTACAAGAGCAAGCGACAGAAGCGCGTGCGCATCTGGACGAAATGGCTCGCCCGCATCCGTGGCGAAAAGCTTCCGCAGAATCCTCCTCGTGTCGTGAGCGACGGCGAGCGTGTGCTGCTGGACAGCCACACCGCCGGTGATGAGCCCTTCATGCTGGCCAGCAACCTCCCCGGCGTGCCCGTGGTGGTGGACAAGGATCGCGTGAAGGCCGGACTGCATGCCATCGAAAAGTTTGGAGCCGACATCCTGTTGCTGGATGACGGCCTGCAATATCTCCGTCTCAAACACCGGCTCGACATGGTGCTGGTGGATCGTACCGCCGCCTGGGGAAACGGTTATCTCCTCCCCCGCGGCACACTGCGGGAGCCGCCGCGCCATCTCAAGCGCGCGAGCTACATCTTCCTCACCAAGTGCGATGGCTCGGACAACACCGCAATCATCAAGGAACTGCGCAAGTACAACCGCGTCGCGGAGATCATCGAGTGCCGGCACCGCCCCATGCACCTTGAGAACATCTCCACGCGTGAACGCATTCCGCTGGAGCGTCTTTACGGCACGCACATCGGCGCCGTCAGCGGCATTGCCGTACCCGAGAGCTTTGAGAACGGCTTGCGCAAGCTGGGGGCGAAGGTGGAAGTCTTCCACCGCTTCGCCGATCATCACCGGTTCACGCTCCGTGAGATCAAGCAGTTCTTCGACCGCTGCGAGCGGCGCGACGTGGAGATGATTGTCACCACGGAAAAGGACTTCGTCCGTTTCCCTGAAATCAAGGATCTGGTGGTACCCATCTACTTCCTCCGCGTGGAGATTGAGATCGTGAATGGCAAGGAAGTCTTCGACCGCATGGTGCGCGTCCTGTGCGAACCACGTGAAGTTCCCAAACCGGTTTACGGCTCCGAGCTCATTGGGCGGGCATTGGAAGAGTAGACACGGCTTGACTCTTGGTCCCACACATCGGACCTATCCTGTTCCCTCCCCATGCGCCGCAACGAACGCCACGAAGCCCGGGCCAACAAGCACACCGCTGCTGTTGGCGACATCCATTTCTATGACGAGGGCGACCTGGGCCAACTTATCGAAGCGAGTCCGAATCCCCTGGTGCTGATCCTCGACTGCGTGCAGGACCCGCACAACTTCGGAGCCTGCCTGCGCACCGCTGATGCTGCCGGGGTATCCGTGGTGGTGGTGCCCAAGGACAAGAGTTCGCCCGTGACCGATACCGTGCGGCGGATTGCTTGCGGCGGCGCGGAGAACGTACCCATCGCACGCGTCACCAATCTGGCTCGGGCCATGGACAAGCTGAAGGAGCTTGGCGTCTGGCTGATTGGCACGGCCGATGAGGCCGGCAAGTCCCTCTATGAAATGGATCTCAAAGGTCCCGTCGGCATCGTGATGGGTGCAGAGGGTGAAGGCATGCGCCGTCTCACCGGAGAACGTTGCGACTTTCTCGCGCAAATTCCCATGAGCGGCAAAGTGCCCTGCCTGAATGTGAGCGTAGCCACCGGCGTCTGCCTTTTCGAGGTCGTCAGGCAACGCCTGTAATCATTCTTTTTCCTCCGCACGAATCCATAATCTCGACGGAAACGTGCAAAAAATCAGCATGACTTGGTGAAAGTCCTGCGTGTGATTGACACGCTGGGTTCAAACCCCTAGCATTCGGGTTCCAAATTTTTTCATGCCCCAAACTTCCGCCATCCTGCACCCGGATTCGGACAAGGCTCACTACCTTGCCCAGGGGGTGCTGTGCGTGCTCGCGGCCTCCACGGTGGCCGGTGTGGCATGGGCGTTCTGGCATGGCGTGGGACAGCCCTCTGCTCAAGCAAACGGCGCCCCCTTGACCGCCACTTCCGGCATGCCGGCACCGGCCGTCTCGCCCATACCTGCCCCTGCACCCGTCACACTTCCGCCATCCACTCCCCTGCCGCCAGACTCGATGGTGCTCGCACCGCCCATCCTGCCCTCGGATCTGAGCGCACCCGTGAATCCCACGATTCCCATCATGCCGTTGGAGCGCCCGCCGGCGCCTACAGCTGCGGCGCTTGCGAGCCAGCCGCCGCCCCCGATGACGAACACCCTGCCTGCGCTGACGGGTGTTGCCATGACGCCCTCCACGATTGCACCGATTGGTGAGCCCTCCTTGGCGCCCTCCCGGCTTCCGGCACTGCCTCCCGGCAAGGAGCTGAAGAACCCGCAGGCAAGAGAATCGGTCACCGCTGCACGCCACGCACGCAAGCTGCAGGACATGCGCGCCGCGCTCGACGAACTGCGTACGGCGGATCTGCGGGAACCAAACCATCCCGAAATCCTGGGCGAAATGGCCCTGACCTACGAAGCCATGGGCCTTGGCACCAAAGCGCAGGCATCGTGGAAGCAGATCGCTGCTTTGGGTGAGGCTGAGGCAGGCGGCTACTACCTGCTGGCGAAGTCCAAGCTGGATGCCGCCGCCGAATCGGCGCCGCCTCCCGGCACTCCTGCCAGCCCGGTACGCCTTGGCAACTGCACCGTGGTCCAGGATCCCACCGTGCAGAAAGGCGAGCGCATCACCGTGCGCGTCCCTGTCATCTCGACTCCCGGTGCCACCATCAATCCCGGAGAAATGGCCATCCATGTCTTGCTCTTTGAGTCCGTCAATAACGGCGAGCGCATCGAGCAGGTGCGGGCCGCACCTCCGAAAGAAAGCTGGGTATCCGACCCCGTAAACTGGCAGGACGAAACACGCGAGGAACTCGTGGACGTGGTCTACGACCTCCCTCCTCCCACCGCCGAGCAAATCCGCGATCTCGGCAGGCGCAAATTTCACGGTTATATAGTGAAACTGTTCTACCAGGACAGACTGGTGGGTGAACAGGTACAGCCTGAGTCACTGCGGGAAACGGCCCGGCGCAACTCGCCCGGTGGCCTGGACAATTCCCTCTTCCCCAAGTGAACGAAACTCCTGGCTCAATAGTGGTGCTGTTTGTGGATCCGGATGCGGAGGTACGCACCCGCCGCGTCGCTACGCTCACCAGCCGTGGTGTCACCGTGCTGGAAGCGGAAGACGCCGAGACCGGTGTGATTGTAGCTCAGACACTCAAGCGGCTCGATGTGCTGGTCAGCGAGGGCTACCTCAAGGAGGGCGGCTACACCGGATTCGATCTTCGTGATGCGGTGAAGCAGAAGTTCCCGCAGGTACGCACGATTTTCACAAGCCGGTACGAACTGACCGGCTACGAGCAGTACTTCGAAGGCTGCCCCCTCATGGTGGAGCCCGTGAACGAGTCCCAACTTTTCAGTGAAGTGCTCGGCCTCCGCGAATCTGGTGCCGCCAAGCCCGCAACCGCTGTACCGAAGGCAGTCATGTCGGCTCCTGTGGCAGTGGCTGTTGCCGTTCCTGATGATGGCGTGGCAAAGGCGGTACTCGTGGAAGACGACGAGGAGAACCAGCCCCACAGTCTGGCACCGAAAACCGACCTCGGAAACTACACGGTCACCGAGCACCTCTATGCGGAACGTGACGCGGAGACCTACCTGGCCATCCAGCGCGGGGTGAACCGCGAGGTCGTGCTGGTGCTGCTGCGTCCCGATAGGGTGAACCAACCCGGTGCGCTGGATGCCTTCCATGAGCGCGAACGCGTGAAGGCCTCCATCGCACACCCACGCATCGCACCTCTCTACGAGGCGCTGGAAGTGGGCGGCCGCCATTTCTACACCCGCGAAATGCCCAATGGACGCTCCGTCGAAGAGCTTCAGGAGGCAGGCACCAAGTTCAAGGAAAAGCAACTGGTCGACATCATCGCCAATGTCGCGGAAGCCATGGGGCACGCCACCGGGCGTGGCCACCACTACCGTATGCTGAGCCCCCGCGATGTCTTCGTGGATGACGAGGGCCAGGCCAGTATCGTGAACGTCTTCCGTCCTCCCGGAGACAAGCCACGGGATTTCCAGGCGGACACAAAGAAGTTCCTCATCATGCTGCGGCTCCTGGCGGACGGCCCTCGTGCCCGGCATCTCATTGATGACCTCGTGCGGGAATCCCACACCTGGGAAAATCTCTCGAGCCGTGCGAAGGAACTGCAGGAGGAATTTCACGAGCGCAGCCTGCTGAAGCGCGCAGACACCAAGGAGGCTCACGACATCAAGGCCGCGCACGAGCGGTTGAGCGTGCCTGTCTGGGTGCTTGGCCTCTCCGCCGTGGTGGTGGTGGGTCTGGTAACCGGCATCGTCCTGCGCAACCGCAGTGTGCCACCACCCCCACCGAAGCCACTGCAGGTAGAAATGGTGGCCATTCCCGCAGGTGAATTCACCTACCAGCAGGAGACGGAGAAGCGGGTGAACAACGCCTTCTGGATCGACAAGTATGAAGTGACCATCGGCCAATACGAGGAGTTCCTCGACGCGCTGGCCAAGGATCCCGCGAAGGCCAAAGCTTACGATCACGCCGATCAGCCGGCTGCGAAAAAGGATCACCTGCCTGACAAGTGGAGCGACTACTTGGACGCCGCACGCACGGCGGGCTACTTCAACAACCAGCCGGTCAACATCAACTGTCCCATCGCGAACATCGACTGGTGGGATGCCTGGGCCTATGCGAAGTGGCGCGGCCACCGGCTGCCCACGGAGGAAGAATGGGAGCGCGCCGCACGCGGTCGTGAAGGACGCGTTCATCCCTGGGGCAACGACGACAAGCCGAAGGCTGCAAACCTCGGCGCGGACTACGAACCCAAAGGAAAGGGCGGGACGGTCGATGGCTTCAACTTCTGGGCGCCCGAGGACAAGATGCCTGACGACGTGAGCGAAGACGGCGCCATCGGTCTTGCGGGCAACGTGGAGGAATGGACGGCCACGCACGCGAACCATCCGGACTACCCTGACCTCCCCGTGCCAGTGGTACGCGGTGGGCACTTTGCCCTGAACCGGCCTGCCAATGTGCTCACCATCCGTACCTTTGCCGATTCCCCGGAAAACGCCACCATTGCCCGCGGCTTCCGTACGGTTAGTGACACCCCACCCCCGGCCACAGCCACCGCCGCCGAGTCCTCCCGCTGACCCCCCCGCCCTCGTTTTTCAGGTGCCCATTGCCACGGCGCTCGGATTCAGGTACGCTTTTCTTCTGTTATCATGTCCAGCCCCCGCTTTTCCACCCTTTGCCTGCTCCTGCTGCTCTCCGTTTTTGCAGCAGTGCCAGCACGCGCCCAGTTCGAAACCCAGCTCCGCCTCAACAAGCAAAACTACCTCGTGGGTGAGGTGGTGGAGGCCACGGTGACCATCATCAATCGCTCCGGTGCTGACGTGGTGATGGGCGGTCGCAATGGCCAGTCATGGCTCAGCTTCGAAGTGAACGGTCCCGATGGCAGCCAGGTGCCGATGATGCGCTCACGCGCGGATGAGACTTTCGTCTTCAAGGCCGGCGCCACCTACCGTCGCAAAGTGCTGGTGACGGATACGCATCCTTTCACCGAGTACGGAAACTATGGAGTGTGCGCGCTCATTTATCACCCGAGCAGCCAGCAGACCTACCAGTCCAACCGCATGCGCGCGACCTTCGTGGATTCGAAGGCATTTTGGGACAAGACCTTTGGCGTACCCATGGGCATGCCAAACGCGGGACAAATCCGCCGGTACGATCTGGTTCTCGTACGCGACACGCAGCACACCTACCTCTACGCACGCCTGGTGGATCAGAACACGAACATCCGCCTCGCCACATACGCCATGGGCCCCTGCATCATGGTGGCCAATCCGCAGATGACGCTCGACTCGAGCAATACCCTGCACGTCCTTTTCATGACTGTGCCGCACACCTATGCGCACATGACCATGGACTCGCAGGGCAAAGTGCACCTGGTGGGTTACCACAAGGAGATCAAATCCAATCGTCCACAGCTTGTGGTGCAGGCGGACCAGCGGACCATCGGGGTGACTGGTGGCCAGGTTTACGACCCGAATTCGCCGGCCGCCGCAGGCCCCGCCGTGCGCTCGGTCGGCGATCGCCCGCCCGGACTGTGACGAAGTGTGGCAAGGGCCGCGCATTCGCTTAAAGTCTCCTTTGTCAACGTGTAAAAGGTAGCTAGGATGGCGGCTCCCCCGCCGCCACCGATGTCCACCACACATGCCGTCCCCAAACTGAAAGACAGTCCCATTCTCGGCAGGGAGAATCTGCCGTCCGAAGGGGTGCTGCTCATCCCGAGCCAGCTCGCGTATCATGACGTGCTGCAGCTCGAGAAACTATTTCATGGACGTGCCATCGTGTATCTCACGGTGCAAGGCGCTGCACTCGATGCCCGGGTGAAGAGCCATCTGCATGGTGAAAGTGTGCACGCACTGGAGATCGTGCCGAACTCCACGGATACCAGCGCGCTGCGCAAAGAGATCCAGGACGAAGTGAAGAAGGGCAGCGTGGTGGTCTACGTTCCCCAGCAGACTGCCACCCAGACCGCACCGCTTTCCTCCGTGCCTGGCACGCGCCTGGAGTTCCTGATGGAAGCGCATGTGCCGGTGCTGCCGCTGTACGTGCTGCACACCAACGATGTGGCGCTCGCCATCGAATCTCGCAAGGCGGAAGGGGACGCGGTGTACGCCTTCGGTCCAGTGCTCCGTGATGCGGAGGTCACCGTCGCCAAATATCAAGAGTCCCTCATGCTGCTCAATGAGCAGGCTTTCTCGCAGAACCCGACGCTGGATATGAATCTGGCGTACGCCCTCCTGAAGGGCCTGAAGAAGCATGGCTCGCTCACCCTCGTGGACGGCAAAGATGAGAAGGAAACTTCCACCCTGCCCTACGACAAGCTCCTCGCCGCGGCCATCGCGCTGAGCAAACACGTGAAGGCGGTGACGCAGAAGCCCCGCGTCGGGGTGATCCTGCCTCCCGGAGCCGGAGCCATGATTGCGAACCTCGCCGTGCTCTTCGCCGGGAAGGTGCCGGTGAACATCAATTTCAGTGCAGGTCGTCCGGCTGTGGAAAGCGCCATCAAGCAGGCGGATCTGGACCACTACCTCACGGCGGATCTCTTTGTCCGGAAGCTACAGACCTTCCCCTGGCCGCCGAACCGCCAGCTCACCTTCATTGAGCGCACGCTGCCCACCTTGAAGGGCGCAATGACGACCTGGTTCCTGCTTTCGAAGATCCTTCCCGCGAGCGTGCTGGCTTCGATGTTGGGAATCCCCACGAAGGGCGGCAATAAAGAGGCGCTCCTCCTCTTCACCAGCGGAAGCAGTGGTGATCCCAAGGGCGTGGCCCTCACGCACCGCAACCTCATGGCGAATGTCATGCAGTTTGGCTCGCGTCTCGCGCTCAGGCATGACGACAAGATTCTCGGCTGCCTGCCTCTCTTTCACAGCTTCGGCTGTACGGTGACGCTGTGGTATCCCATCATCCAGGGCATTGGCCTGGTGACCTACCCCTCTCCGCTGGAGACAAAGAAACTCGCGGAACTCATCGGGAAGCACAAGATCACGCTCTTCATCTCCACGCCCACCTTCCTGCGCGGTTATCTCAAGGGCGTGAATCCCGAACTCTTCGCCTCTCTGAAACTGGTGGTCACGGGCGCGGAAAAACTTCCGAAGGCCGTCGCAGAAGCCTTCGAAGCCCGCTTCGGCAAAAGAGTATTTGAAGGCTACGGCCTCACGGAGACGTCTCCAGTCAGCAACGTCAATCTTCCCGACCCTGAGACCACCGGAGACGAACTGATGATACCAAGCTACCGCTTCGGTTCCGTGGGTCAGCTCATTCCTGGTCTCGCGGTGAAGCTCACCGACCCGGAGAGCGATGAGCCGGTGAGCATCCACGAAAGCGGCATGGTATGGTTCAAGGGACCCAACGTGTTCGAAGGTTATCTCAAGAATCCGAAAAAGACCGAGGAGGTCATCAAGGATGGCTGGTTCCGCACGGGTGACATCGGCCGCATGGACAAGGATGGTTTCCTGTACATTGAAGGCCGCCTGAGCCGCTTCTCCAAGGTGGGCGGTGAAATGGTGCCCCACGAGACCGTGGAAGATGCACTGGTGAAGGCGCTTGGTCTGGAAACAGAAGCCATGCGTCGCATCGCCGTCGTCGGTGTGCCTGATGTGGAAAAGGGCGAAGCGCTCGTGCTTCTCACCACCCTGCCCGGCGGCAGCGTGCAGCAGGAGATTCTGGACCTGCGCTACAAGCTCCTCGACCGCGGCATGGCTCCCTTGTGGATTCCCAAGAAGATGGTTCGTGTGCCGGAAATTCCCGTGCTGCCCAGCGGCAAGCTGGATGTGAAAGGCTGCGAGAAGCTGGCGAAGACGGCAGGGTGGTAACTGGTGGTCCGCACAGTCCCTTGTGCGGATCGCGTGAAGTCACCCAGCGTCCACCCTCTCCCTTTTGGGTGAGAGAACGGCGTCGTGCTGCTGGCATGCGTTCGAGGACATCAACATGTCAGAGCGAGGTCACCTTGGCTGACCGCACATGGAATGTGCGAACCCCACGCTACGCCTCCTTCTTCCCAAGCGGATTCCATCCCGTCCGCGTCTGCCAGGCCTCAAACACGAGCATGGCCACAAGGGCGATGAGGAGCCACCGCTGCAAGTCCCGCCACGCGGGTGGCCGCGGTGCATTCCACACGTCACTCAAGTCCACACGTTCCGCACCACCACTGCGCTGACTCACCGCACGCAACTCCGTGAGGCGTGAGCGATCAAAGCTCCATTCCGGATTCACCGCCGAATTGATCGGGCCGAAGGGGAAGGCGGAATCTCCAATCTTCACCGCACCGCGTACATAGTGCTCACCCACGACCTCGAGCGTTGCACGGAAATGACCAGGCGCGAGGCGTTCCCAATTCACCGGGCGAGCCACCCCGCTGGCTCCTTCTGCGAGCACCAGCTCTGGAGCATGCAATGCCACACGATCATTCCATGTCTCATCAAAGAACAAGTCAGCCTTGAGTCGGCTGCCGTCCATTCCTGCGCGAAGTCCCACCCCCGGCGGCACCTGCTCCCCCATGAGCCAGCGCCCCAGGCTCTGGCAGAAGCTGCCATAGTTTTTCCACGCGCGCGTCTTCTGGGAGTGGTCCCCACCCAGCGGACAGCTCACGGCTGCCACGCGTCCCGCGCCGCGCTGCCAGAAGGCTACCAGCGGAGCGGAATATTCATCCGACGTCACCGCCGCCTGGGTGGCTCCCGGCCGCAGGTAACTTAGGTTGTATCCATCCGCCTGCGGCATCCACTCCATGGCGCCCGAGGCCATTTCCATCCAGCCAGGCGTCCCCTTGATGTCCACGGGTTCCTCGACAAATGCGGAACGCGCCACCGCCACCGTCTCCTGAGCGAAGAGAGCAGGCAGTTCATTGGGGTTTGCGTTGAAAAAGATGCGGCCATTGCCTCGCTTGGCCACGTCCTTGAGAAAGTCGGCATCGGTGTCCTTTTCCGTCCCCAGACCGATGACACTTACCGTGGTATTCGCCTTCTGCATCTCCTCCAGCAGCTTGATGTATTCACCCGGCTCTTCCGCATCCGCGGCATCGGCAAAAAGGATCACATGACGCTGCCCCACGCTGGCCATCTGCAGTTGTTTCCACGCAGCCAGGAGCCCCTGGTAAACATAGATCCCGCCCCCAGTACTCTCCACACGACGCACGACGTTCTGCAGCGTGCCGCGATTCTGGCCCACAGCCATCAGCGGAGCGATTTCATGCGCCTCGCTATCAACCGCAAAGACCGAGACGAAGTCATTGTCCCCCAGCAATTCAATGCCGCGGGCTGCGCCCTCGTTGGCGAGATCCATCTTCTGCATGGACGTGCCGGCCACAGTCATGGCCATGCTGCCGGAACGGTCCATGACGATCGCCATCGCCACGGCAAGCTTCCGGTGTTCTTGCTTCAGCTCCATGCTGACCGGCAGCAAAGGTTCCAGAGGCGAGCCAAACCAACCGCCCGCGGCGAAGCTGTGCTTGCCCCCAATCATCGCCAGACCACCGCCCTGGTGATGCACAAAGAAATCGAGCGCGCGCACAAACTCCGAATCGATGCGGTACGCAGGGACATTGTTGAGGATCACCACCTTTGCCCCAGTGAGCGAACCTATCTGCAGTTCATTCAGGGCATTGATCACCTGCACATCGAAGCCCTGGGAACGCAGCACGTCCGCGAGCGGATCCTGTTCGTAGGCGGTTGCCAGCACGATACGAGGTCCGCCCTGCACCTCCACCCACTGGGCTGCCGTGTTGTTTCCAACCAGGGCATCCTCGGGCGGCAGCAGTGTGGCCTGATAACGGAAAGCACCCGCTCCGCTCAACCGGTCCGTGAAACGAAGTCGTCCCACACCGTTTACGACCTCCACCTCACGTTTGCCGATACTGGCGCCATTGCGGAACAACTCCAACGGCACCGTACCATCCTGATCCGCGAGTACCACCACCTCCGCAAGGAAGGCCTCACGCAATTGCACCCGGCGCGGCAGGACGAAGGCGGCAATCCGCCAGTCGTTCTTGGCCTCTTGCGCCGCGAGGCGGAAATCCATCGGCACGCTCTGGCTGGAAAGCCGATCAGAAAGACCATCGAGCGGCTCAGTGCTGTAGCCATCTGTCAGCACCAGCAGGCGCGAGGCCCGCTCATGCCGCATCTGCGCCAGCGCGTGGCCTGCGGCGGAATTGATGCGCGTGGCGCGGGTATTGCCGGCGAACTCGGTGCTGCCTGCACGGAGTTGTGCGCCTCGTGTCACGGCTTCATCAGCGAAATCCACAAAGTGCAGCCGATCCGCCGGCTTCTTGGAGCGCTCAAGAATTGCCTCCCACTCCACGAGCTTGGGACTGAGGAGATCTTTTGCGGAATCCGAGCGATCAACCAGCACCCAGAGTTCCAGCCCATCACCATGCCGGCGCACCTGGATCTGGCAGAGCAGCACTGTCACCAGCAACAGGCACAGGATCCGCAGGGGCTTCTCCAGACGCAGGCCACGCCAGTACCATCCCGCCGCGGCAAAGAGCGGGAGCAGGAGCAGCCATTCAGGGTGAAGCAGACGCATGGACGAAGTTCTATGGGAGGGTGTGTGTGATGGGGTGTACCAGTAACGGATATATCACGCGGTCGCCGGGACAGCGGGAGTGGCTGCGCTGGCGCGAGGCTTGGCACCGCCCTGGCGCCAGGCCCACGCCGCCAGCAGGCAGGCCAGAATCAACAAGACCCACAGTGCGGTGAGAGGGTCCGCCTCCGTCTGCTTCATGGCCGCTTCCCAGCGGCGCTGCTCCACGGTATCGACCTTCTTGGCACCGGCAAAATCAGCCTCACGAGTATCCGCGAACTGGGCTGAGCCACTTACCAGCGCACGCTCGCCCTGCCGCACCTGGAAGAATCCTACCATGGCGGGCAGATGGCCGTCATAACGCACCACCTTTCCATCATGATGCAATTGCAGTGGTGGCGCTTCGGGCGCTTCATCCGCAGCGACAGGGATATCCTGTCCGGATTCAAAGTTCCCCGACCACGGCTCTGTCATTCCCAAGCGCACCTCCTCGAGGAAACGATGAATCATCACCAGCATGGCCGGATGCCTCGGAGCATTCGACTGCGTGATGTCCCAGGCGAGAAGCAACCGGCGGGTGGGCCGGTTCTCGGCTGTACGTCCGCGCCGCACCATCGCGAGCACGCGCTCACCTTTCCAGAGGAGCGGCTCATCCGTCTCGGTTACGGCAAGCTCTGCGGGCCGGGGCGTGAGCAGGCCCATCCAGTTCATGTCCCGGACCAGGGGATGATCTTCCGCGATGGTCCACGAACCATCCAGTTGCATGCCATCGCCCGTCTCCACCGGGAACTGGATACCCGCCGTCTCCAGCGGTGTGCCCAATTCTGACACCACCAGATGAGGCTGGCGCAGCGCGCTGCCGGTATCGGATCCCGCGGCTGCGGCAGCAGCGCTCCCTCGCAAGACAACCTGTTCCGTCGCGCCCAGCATCTTGCGCCAGAGATCTCCGGCCTGACCTCCCAGGCGCACCTCAGCCTCCACCACCCGGGGGCGGGGCTTTTGAATCGGCAGGCGATCATCCCACACGAACTTGTCGCCACCCAGCAACAGCACCGCACGCTCGACATCCGGAGGAAACTCACCCTCAAGATGGATGGTCTGTCCGGGCGGAATATCCAGTGTCCGCTTCTGGGGAGCTCCACCTGTGCCTGGGGAAAGGTCGGGATAGTCCACCCACCATTCCTGGCGCGCGGGCTTGTCTCCATAGTTGCGAACGAGCGCCTTCCATTTCATGCCTCCATTCGTGCCTGCACTGCTGTCCGCGAGCTTCACCTCCGCTCCGGCGAATCCGGTATTCTGCAGAGGGTCGCCAGCGGACAACACTGCAACATCTGAGGAGACTTCAATCTCGCGGTCCGTGACGAAGATGACAATGCCATTCGACTTCACCAGACCACGGGCAATGAGCAGGGCGTCATCCGGGCGATGTGTGCCCTGGGAGGGCTTCCATTCGTCAAAGCCACGCAGGACACCGGCCATCTCCGCGCCGGCATAGAGCGTCGGTTTGCGCGCGTCCGACTCCAACAAATGCCACTCCGTGTGAGCAGCGGTACGGGACCAATCGCGAAGTTTCCCTGCCAGCAACTCGCGTGTTTCATCCTTGAACGCACTCATCGACACCGAGCTGTCCAGCACCACCGCCACCGTTTGTCGCGAGTCCTGGCGAATCCAGCGCGGCTCCACCAGCACCCACGCAAGCAACAGGGCCGCCAGCAACTGCAGCCACAGCGGCACCGAATTGCGCAATCTCTCGAAGCGCATGCCTCCCACACTCTCCGGCTTCACTCGCTCCAGCAGGAAGAGCGTGCTTACACGGACCCTTCGTGACTTCTCCTGAAGGAAATGGATCACGAGAATCGCCGGGACGGCGAGCAGGGCCCAGAGGCCGGCAGGATTGGCAAGGAGGAGACGCACGAGGTGGCAGTGCTAGCTGTTGGTTGCGGGAAAGGGAACAGGCTCCGGCGCAGGTTTGGGAGCGGCCGGCACCGGAGTCGGAGCAGGCGGAGAAGAGCCCGGTGCAGGGGCGTTCTTGGGGGCGTTGTTGAGCAGCTTGTCCAGCGCTGCGCGGGTGCCGTCATCCTCACTCACGCCACGAGCTTCGAAGCCTTCACCCAGGTCCGGACGGGGCAGTGATTTGATCTTCTGCTCCACTTCCTTCATGCGATTGGCCAGCTCTGCCTTTTGCGCTTCGTCATTCGTGGCTGCAGCCTTCGCCTGCTGTTCCTTCAGCGCGTTTTGCTCTGCCTGAAGTTTGGCCTTCTCCGTTTCCACCGCGGTATGGCTCACGGATGTGGATGGAGTGACGACCTCCAGTTCCTCCTTTAGTGGTGCAGCCTTGGGTGGCGCTTCTTTCGCAGGTTCCTCTGCGGTCACAGGAACGGGGGGCGGTGCGGGAGCAGCCACAGCGGAAGCGCTCTCAGACTTCGGGGCAGTCTTCGATTGCGACGTGGCTGGGGCTTCCTCCTTCGAGCACGAAGCCAGCGAAACCGCGAGAGTGGTGACCAGGGTCAGCGTGAGGGTGGGGTTCTTCATGAATGATCAGGCAAAGTGTTCCTCTACATATCAATGCAACCCGATCCCACGGCTTCCATCCTCAAGGCAGCGAGGATCTCCACCTCTGCGGGCACGCGGGCAAATCCCATGCCATGCCGCACACACTGCTCGCGCCACAGCGAGAAATGGGTGGCATACGCACGGTGATAGCGGGTCATGGTATCCTTCTCCACGCGACGCTTGTCACGCAGTGTGGACTCACATTCTTCAAACTCGATGTTCCCCTCCCAATCCGGCTGGGATTCCTCCTGACAGAAGGGGACCAGGATGACGGCGCGCCCCTTCCCCGTGACGAGCTGATTCGTCACCCGATCCGGTGGCGACTCGCTGAGGAGATCGCTCAGCAGGATGCGCAAGGAGCCCGTGCGCATCGGAGTGCGATCGATCAAGGAAGGCAGCATCACGCCCGTCAGCTTTTCCTTCAGGGGCCAGTCATAGGCGAGCAGCCGATCCACTGGCGTGTCCCGCGACTCATCATCCAGCATGTGCACCCGTGTGGAGGCGCCGAGACGCAGTGCACTCTCGAGGCAGAAATACAACAGCTCCCAGGAGCGCGTGGCCTTTTGAGTCGTGAGGAACATGGACGGGCTCGCATCAAACAGAATATCCACCCTCGGCGTCACCTCCTGCCGGTAGAGTTTCATCGTGTAGTTCCCGGAGCGCGCATAAGCCTGCCAGTTGATGTGGCGCGGATCATCGCCTGGGAGGTAAGGACGCTGGTCCTGGAAATCGATGGAGCTCCCGGTTCCCTGCCCCAGTACGCTGCCCGCGGTACCACTCCACTGACCACTGCGCAGAGGAAGTCGCGCCACGCCAGTCACGGCTTTCATGCGCGCGTGAATCGCCGCCAGGGCCGCAGGGGTGGAAGCTTTGGCAGTGGAGGATGTGACAGCAGCAGCCATGATGCTAACGAAGGTGATGTGAGCAATCAGGCGGCATTCGAAACTACCGGCGTGGGATAATCAAACTCCTTCGTACTCGCCTGCGATTGCTTTTCCAGTTCTGAGATGAAGCGGAACTCACGCATGGCCCGGAAGCCCAGATATGCGCAGATGATGGCGCAGGCTGGAAGGGTGAACATCGCATAGAAATGCCCCAGCGGACTGGCCGCCCCTTCCTCCATCAGCACGAACCACACACTGGTGGGCAACGGCGCGAGCCAGCGGAAAGCATCCTCCGGATCAAGACTGGGCGCATTGCCAGCCACATTGGCGACCACATAGCAAAGCCCGAACAGCGCCTGGGACAACACATAAAGCCAGATGGGCTGCCGTGCCCTTGGGAAGAGCAAAATCACCACCACGGGTGAAATGATGGAGGTGAAGATGATGGGGAACATCAAGCGCGACTCCAGCAGGTAGTCTCCGAGTTCCACCGGTTTGAAGCGCTGAATCACACCCATGCCGATGGCAAACGCCAGTCCGGCAAGCACCAGGGTAAACACCAGACCCGATGCCCAGCCGGGATACAGCAGACGGCCCGCCAGCCTGCCAAAGAATCCACGCCGGGCAAAGCTGGAGTACAGACTCGGCACGTGCTGCGTGCGCTCACTGAGCGATTCCAGCATGACCCACGCAGTGGCAACAGAACAGCAGAGAGTCCAGGTCATGGACGCGTGTTCCTCACCGAACCATGCCAACAACACACCTACCGCTCCCATCACAAGAATCACCATGCGCTTCCGTCCGGAGTGATTCTCCGAGATGGGCGCGATGCGCGACGCTGCAATCTCCAGCAGCAGGTACACGTGCATCACTGCCAGGAGCGGCAGCATCCACAGGAGCCATGTTCTCGATGGGCCGCCTCCCGAGACGAGGTAGGACCGGTCAAACACCATCGAGAGCAGAAAGCTCATCGCAAAGAACAGGCCCAGCACCACCAGAATACGGAGGGCGATGTGCGCACTTGAAAGCGCAAGCGCTCCCGCGGTGAGCACCATGGAGGCCAGCATCATGATGCCGATGCCGGTGAGATCGGAAACAATATCCACCTCGCCAAAGAAGTACCGCAGCACCGCGTAAGGCAGGATGGCAGTCACCACGAGGAGCGTCTGGGCAATCAGGGCCACCCACTTGCCCAGCACAATGCGGAATGCCGTGAGATGCGTCAGCTGTACCAAGTCCAGCGTATTCACCTTCAATTCCTCACTCACCGCCGTAAGGCCGCGCGCCGGCATCAGGATCAGCAGGGGAATCCAGATGAAGGCGGCGAAGAATCCGCTGAAGCCGTCCGCACTGCCGCTGCCTCCGTGCGCCACCTCCAGAAGCTGGAGCCCGGTGATCAGAATCATCACGACCTGGATGAGGATGAAGGTGGTGATGAACATCTTTGTCTTCAGGCCCTGGCGAAGTTCCTTCACCAGGATGGGACTGAGCCAGTCGGCAAAGTCCATGCCATTCGGAAGAATGCGCTCGGGCGCTCGGGGGGCAACAGTGGCGGAACTCATGAAGTGGGGGAAGACGTGGGAGTGGAGACAGGCGGGGGTGATGCAGGAATGGCGTGGAACTGCCAGTCCACGGAGCGTCCGTCATTAAAACGGGACTCCACGATGGCCAGCGGAAGCACAGCCACAAAGATGGCCACCACCAGCCAGATGAGCACGGACATGAAAACGCCGGCGCTCCAGTCGCGACTGACATTGATCATCATCCAGAGAATGCTTTCGAAAATTGGCAGGCCACCCAGGATCAACAATCCTCCCACTACCGCGCGCCACACGGCCGGCATGATGGCAAGCAACAATCCCCAGGCCGCGATCACACCGGACGCCACTCCGATCCAGGCGAGCCGCATGAAGTCACCCACGACGTCCACACCGCTGAGGAAATAGCGCAGCGTGATGTAGGGCAGCATGGTCGTCATGATGAGTCCCACCATGAACATGGTCACCACCAGCTTGCTCACGGCGATGCGCCGCGCCAGCACACCGGTCACACGCAGCAGCGGCAGATTACCGGGCTCCACATCCGCATCGGCAATGAAGATGCCCCGGAGCGGCAGCAGGACATGGAGCACGAGCGTGATGTTCGCAAAGAACAGGACATCCATCCACATCTTCCCCATGGTTCCCGCACGCCCTCCCGGAGTTTCCATCCCATAGAGCATGTGCACCGCAACGAGTACCACCATGCTGAACTGCACCCAGAGGAACAGCCAGATGAACCACCGGCTCCGCAACCCCTGACGCAGATCCTTCACCAACAGCGGGCTGAACCAGTCCGGAAAGTCTGGTGCTGCGTTGATGGAACTGACGGCGGCGGTCATGTCGTTTGGAAAAGGCAACTGAAAGCGATGGCTGGGGTGCCGGGAAAAATCAGGTGTGCCGCGTGCTGCCATCCACGGAAATCTTGCGCAGCATGTCGACAAAGGCGTCTTCGAGCCGCCGCTCTTCACGGTGAAACTCGATGACTGGCAGACCATCCAGGATCATCTTCTTGAGTCCTGCTGCCAGCACGAGCGGATCACTGCTTTCCACCAGCAGGCGGGCGCCATCACGCCGCTCTTCCAGCAGGGACCAGAGTGGATTCATGGATGCCCACTGGGTGAGCATGTCACCGGGTCCGGCCAGCACAATGTCCAGCACCATCTGCGCGTTCCCGTTGGCGCTGTTCCCATGATTGCGGCGCAGGGACTCCGCGGAACCGTGGTACACCATCTTCCCTCCATCGATGAAGAGCAGGGTGTCGCACATCTCCCCCAGTTCACTGAGGATATGGCTGCTGATGAAAAGCGTCTTCCCGCGTTGCGCGAGCAGGCGCACGAGATTCTTGAACTCCAGGCGCGCCTTGGGATCCAGGCCCGCAGCAGGTTCATCCAGGATCATGAACTCCGGATCCGGCAGCAGCATGCGGCCAAAGCAAAGCCGCTGGCCCATGCCCTTGCTGAGCTTGTTCATGGGACGATCCGCCAGCACGGTGAGATCCGCGAAGTCCATCACTTCCTCCACCCGGGTGCGCCGCTGCTCGCGCTTGAATCCGTACGCACGCGCAAAGAAATCCAGGTATTCGAAGACAGTCATGTGCGCGTAGGTGCCGTAGTGGTCAGGCATCCAGCCAATGAGTCTGCGCACACTGCCCGGGCGCTGTACCACATCCATGTCCGCAATGCGGATGGTGCCGCTGTTGGGCACATCCAGGGTGGCCATCATGCGCATGGTGGTGGTCTTGCCGGCACCGTTCGCGCCGATGAAGCCCACCACCTGTCCGCGGGCGATATCAAATGAGATGTCCTTCACCGCATGCACATTGTCGAAAATGCGGTTCAACCTCCGCACCGTGACCAGCGTCTCCGGCAGCGGAGGTGGCACAGGGGCGGTGGCGGATGCCGTGACGGAAGCGGGTGATGCAGACATGAGGAAAGAAAGAAAAGGATTCGAGAAAAGAGGGGCTCCTAGCGCTTCACATAGGGACCGGCGAGCAACAGACGCTCATGATTCCACCTGACGGAAGGCAGCGTGCCGATGGCGAATTTGGAAGCATCTGCCGCTTCCGCATAAGCGAAGCCGGGACGCTTCTCCACCTGCTGAAGCAGCGACTTCACCATGGGCCCGGATGCCTTGCCGGCGTGATCATGCATCCACTGTTCCAATTCCGCGATGTCGCTGGCCCGCATGGTCGTCTTCTCCCCAGTACCCACATCCTCGGCGGCCCACACCTTCCCGGCATCATCGACAATGAACATCCGCTTCAGAGGAGCTTCCACGGTAGAAAGCACACTGGGGGCCGATCCTTCGGCGGAGAATATCTCAATGCTCGCGCGGCTTGGGCGGATCGTCTGGAGCAAATGCGACTGCAGGGACCGGCTTGCAAACCAGGCTCCGTTGCGATGGCTTTCCGACTCCTCGACATTGAAGCGCGACTGCCAGTTCGACGACTGGCGGCCGGTACTGTTGATGCTGATGGGCGCCATCAAGTCGGCATCGGCCCGGTCAAAACCGCGCCCCAGCAATACGCCCGTCTTGGCCACCTGCTCTTGTGTCACGGCCAGTCGCTTTTGCTCCGGCAGCATCAGGGCAAAGATCGTACGTGCTCCAGATCCCCCGATGCCGTCCTGTAGCACCATGAGTACCAGCAGCAGACCGCTCGCCGCCAGCGAGAGGAGCGGCGTGGTCCAGAACAAACGCTGGCGCTGCCCTGCGCCAGCCAGCCAGAAGAGATTCACCGGCCCCACCAGAAGACCAAAGATCGCGATGAAGCTGAAGATGAGACCTGACTTGATGGTGAGGGGTCCCACGATCTCCGCGAGTCCCCACTTCTTGCTGTAGCCCGACATCAGTTCACGACGGCTGGCATCCTTCCCCGCCTTGATATCCGTCACCATGGAGTCCAACGGCAAAGAGCTGCCGGACCATGATTGGACGTGGATTTCTCCGGCACCCACGCGACGGCGTGAGTCTACCACAGGAGGCAGGCCGAGTTGTTCGAGTCGTGCAACACTCGTGTCCCCACACAGCAGATGCACATCGCCTCCCATCGCCACCCATTCCAGCATGGCGGCCTTTGCTGTCGCACTCATGGATGTCCAATCGCCATCATCCATCCACAACTGGGCCAACCCTGTGTATCCCCGCCAGTCCTCCGGCGCCGCCGGAATCTCCACCTTGGATCCCTGCAGCGCAGTGCCGGAGTGTGAGCCGGAGAATTTGTTTTCCAGCGCACTCCATCCCTTGGCATGCAGCCCGGCGCTCATGCCAATGAACTCCGTGCGGCTGCTGCCGTAGCCACCGCTGTTGTGCAGATTCCCGGCCGATTGATCGGCCACACCGGGCCCCTTCACGCGGAAGTCGATGGTGGTGTAGTAGCTCGACTCAGGATGCAGCAACACCGGCGCATACATCATGCGCTCCCCTTCCTTGCCGCCTTCCACCGTGATGTCCACCGAGGAGGTGCCTCCTGTGTTGCACATGGACGTGATGGTCCATGTGTGGGTTTGCTTTTCCACATTCCGAATGCGAATCCGGATGGGAACCGCTCCCGCTGGCGGGCAACCGTCCAGCCAGCTCTCCAGACGGATGTCGATCCCACTGCCCGCGTCCATACGGGGAGACAGCACCGTGGCTGCCGGCGCAATGCCCGCAGCCATGCAGCCAAAAAGCACAAGGGGGAGAAGGCGTCGATGAAGGGAAAGAAACATGGGGAGTGGCGGGAATCCGAAGCCAGAGTGTGTGCGGAAGACGGGAGCGTGATCAGATCTTGGCGGCACGAAGCGTGTTGGGCAGCGGCTTGTCCTGCGCCGGCACATTTTCCAGCAGCTTTGCGACAATCAGATCCGGAGTGAGACCTTCCAGCTTCGCGCCATAGTCGAGCAGGATGCGATGGCGCAGCACGGCGGGAGCGACGGCACGCACATCTTCATAGCTGGCGTTCAGACGCTGCTCCATGAGTCCTCGAGCCTTTGCCGCAGCGGCCAGGGCGAGGGCGGCACGCGGGCTGGCGCCGAACTTCACACCACCGGCATGCGGCTCACCCGGGTGCGTGGCCTTCACGAGGCGGGCGATGAAGTTCGCCACCGGCTGCGGCATGAACATGCGACGCGAAGCCTCCAGCAGAGAATTGAGTGAAGCGGCATCCATCACCACATCCACCTGGGGCTCCACACCGATCTCGCGATGCAGCACGATCTTCTCCAGCGTATCCGCATCATTGCTGCGCACATCGAGCTTGAAGAGAAAACGATCCAGCTGCGCCTCAGGCAGCGGGTAGGTGCCTTCCAGTTCAATCGGGTTCTGCGTGGCCAGCACAAAGAAAGGAGCGGGCAATGCGTGGGATTCGCCCATCACCGTGACGCGGCGCTCCTGCATCGCTTCCAGCAATGCCGACTGCGTCTTGGGCGAGGCGCGGTTGATTTCATCCGCGAGCACGAGGTTCGCAAAAATGGGGCCCGGCTGGAATACAAAGCGACGGCCATCGGCGGTATCCTGCAGCATGGGGTTGCCAGTGATATCACCTGGCAGCAGGTCAGGCGTGAACTGGATGCGTTTGGCAACGAGCTGCAGCGTTTTTGCCAGTCCCTTCACCAGCTCCGTCTTTCCCAATCCGGGAAGACCTTCGAGCAGCAGGTGTCCACGTGCCAGCAGGCCGGTGATGACATGATTGATCAACTCATCCTGCCCGAAGAGCACTTGCTGCAAGGCCGCGCGAAGTTTTTCAACTGCTGCTGAGGCGGTCTGAAGTTCGGGCTCGGTGAGTGGTTGGAGGGTGGTGCTCATGTCTGGAAGATTGAAAAATTGTAACGGGTGAAGAGATGGTCTTAAAAGAGGAACCGCCACATGCGCACATCATCAACATTGGCGAGTAGAAGAAACATTGGGGGGCCGTCCGGCGTCTTGCCAAACAGCCTGCAACCCACCATGGAGACTTTCATGGTTGCCGCCGTCATCACGCTGTCCCTGCCGGGGTGAACAACCAGCATGAGAGCATGATTTTTCTGTACCGATGCGGAGGCCAGCACCATCGCGATTTTGGATTTCCACTCCAGAGGTGCCCTTTCCAAACGGCCTTACAAACAACGCCGCAAGACAAATCACCAGCAGTGAGCAGCCCCACCACGTCAACGCCCTCCGACTCTGTGCCACCCCGCCGCTCATGTCCTGCTGGTGTTATTTGAAGTACCTCTTCAGCGCCTCGCGTTCACTGGGCAGGAGCGAGTTCTGCCACACGGCAGCACCGCCATCACCCGTGTTGGAAATCGTGCCCCCGGCCTGGGGTCCTTTGTAGGCATTCTTGTCCACCTCATGCTTGCCATCGCTTACCGTGAGGAGGTCGCCCGGGGCAACACGTTCCATGTCGATCTGAGAGTTCACGGCCTCAGTCTTGGTGGAATTCAGATTGGTTTCCTCTGAGCTCAAGGTGATCGGCGCGGTACCCGGTCCGCGAGTGATGCCCCCTCGGCCTGGACCATCTTCTCCTTCTCCTTCACCGTCCTTGCCCTTTCCCTTCCCCCTTCCTTTGCCTTTGCCACTGCCATTGCATCCCTGGCACTCGGTCAGTTTCAGTTCCGGTGAGTTCTTGAGGGCATCCTGCAGCGCCTGGGCATTCTTCTGCAGTTGCTTGGCCAGATTTTGCATCTGCTCCTTGCTCATGCCGCCCAACCCCTTGCCGCCCATCTGCTGAAGCTGCTGTAGCAATTGTTCATTCGGCTTCATGCCTCCAGTGCGCATGGCCTGTGCGGCATTGCCCAGTTCATTCCCCAGGGAATCCTTGGCTTCTTGAGGCAGGGCATCGCCCGCCGCCTGCAGGGCAGAGGCGGCACGCTCGGCATCCGCAAGATTCTGCGAGAGTTCACGCAGCATCTCCGCGGTTTGATCGCGCAGATTTCCTGCCGCCTCGAGGCTGCCGTGTTCATACCAGTTCTCTGCGGGACGCTGGAGCAGCTCGGCAATTTTTTTCTCCACTTCCTCCACAGACTCCTCCTCCACGGCCTCTTCCTTCTGGAGGTTCTCCATCCACTCCTTCACCTCTTTCACTGCGGTCGGCTCCTGGACGATGCGTTTCTTGTCCACTTCACGCTGGGCCACGGGCACCCACGCCGCCAGGAGGAGCACCATGCCGGACACGGCCAGAACCGTCACGGGACGTTGCCAACGCCACTGCACCGGCCATTTGATTTCCTGGGGCGGTGTGGGCCAATCCCCCACCCCGGCCTCAGCGGCGCTGAGACGTGTCTTCAATCCAAGGGCATCCTCCAGCCGGATACGCGCCGCTTGAGGAGTTTCGTAGCGCGAGCGCCCCAGCCACCAGGCCAGCACCGCTGCGAGCACAAGCACCGCACCAATGCCACACCATACCCAGCGAAGCTCGACGACCGGCATCCAGCGGACAAACAGGATCGCCACAGCGCCAACGAGCGCCGCGCCAAGCAGCCAGCCGGTCCAGCTCTCCAGCCACCAGCCGAAGTTCACACGTCTCGCCAGGCTGCGAGTCGCAGCCTGCCAATAGCTGGCGGTTTTTTCCGGTGGCATGCGATGGGAAGTCTAGCGGTGTGGAGAGGTGCTTGGCAACGCGGAAGTCCCGCTTCACGGCGAATTCATCATGGCTTCATGGTGTCTTCACACGCAGACACCTGCGCCAGGGAGCGCAAGCATCGTGCCGGGCATTTTGACCGAGATGCGGTCCGGACGTTCGTTTCTGAGTCAGAGATCTGACAGTCCCTTTTTGTGGATCAACCCATTGGCGCGGCGTTCCCTGGCTTCGCGGAAGAAACTTTTCAGCACCATCACGCACTCATCCCCGAGCACTCCAGAGACAATCTCACTGCGATGATTGAGGTTCGGAGCCTGAAGGAGATTCCAAAAACCGCCGGCTGCGCCCCCCTTGAGATCCGGGCAGCCAAAGATGACCCGCCGCACCCGGCAGTGCATGATGGCTCCGGCACACATGGGACAGGGCTCCTTGGTCACGTAGAGGTCACACTCATTCAGCCGCCAGTCACCCAAGGCGCTCTGAGCCTGGGTCAGGGCAATCATTTCCGCATGGGCCGTGGCGTCCTTGAGCGTCTCCACCTGATTCCAGGCGCGGGCAATCACATGTCCCTCACGCACAATGACTGCCCCAATGGGCACTTCATCTTGCCTGGCGGCCTTGCGCGCCTGGCGCAGGGCTTCCCGCATGAAATGCTCGTCTGTGCTGACAATGATGGGCTCGTCCCCCGCCTCTTCCATGGCAAAGGCTAGACCGGGTTGGTCACGGGTGCATGCGAATCTTCAAATCCGCAGTCCGGCCTCAACTGACAAGGGCATGGGCCGCCTTTGCCTTGTTGAGCAGGACGATGGCACCCACCATGAGGATGGCTCCACCGATCAGATACACGAGCCGAATATTCTGCCTCTCCAAGGTGCCGATGTAATGGTCAATGAAAGAGACCGCGATCGCTCCGACGAAAAACATGATCAGGGGCCAGACCCATTCGCTGCCAAGCTCGATCACGGTGTCTTCTTCTCCGGGAACGGTGTTTTCAAAACCTTTGAAAGCCCAGAAGGTGAGAACACAAACAATGAAGATGATCAGGCGCACGGGCCCGAAGTTAAAGCTCATGAATCAGTGGGGGGTTGAGCTACATCTTATTACCCACGGCGGGCAAAACGCGAGTATCCACTGCAACTTTTCCACCATTCTGAAGCGGCATTCAGGAAATCTTGCCAATCCACCGTATCAGCGGATGCCAGCAATTACGAAGGTCCACCCTTGGGTGCAGGAACGGGTTTGGTCGCGGTCGCGTCCGACTTGGCCATGCCTACCGTGCTGGCTTTGCCATCGATCACCGGATCCACGCGAGCGCCATCTGCCGGAAAGGGAATGGGAGTCAGGCACAGCACTTCACCCTCTTGGGGTGCCTTGGGAGCATTGGCGGCGATCACGATTTGCTTTTCATCGCTCACCAGAGGCTCCACCAGCACACGACGAAGCGTGTTCTTCGGGGATATGAGGATGATTTCATTCCCGGCCCGTACTGCACTGCGAGGGATGACATATACATCCTGGAGCGTTTCCCCGGTGATCTCCGCTTCCACGAACTGGCCCACCTTGAGCGGGGGGAGTCCATCGCTGCGCTTCGCGTAGGGATCATCCACCTGAGCGACGGCGATGATTTGGCGCGTGCTGGCATCCATGGCGCCCTCCACACGGACGATGCGGCCTCTCCATGAAGCGAGCTTTCCGTTCATTACAGCGTTCAGGCGGACCTCGGCGTTCGCCGTGGCCGCGGATTCTGAGCCATCACGGTAGTTCTCCGGGAGCGCCAGGAACCGCATGCCACGCTCCGGCAGGGGCAGGCGGATTTCCACATAGTCGACCGCAAATACCTTGGCGAGCTGCGTGCCGGAGGTGACGAGCTGACCGACATCCACCAGCTGCTCCAGCACCTGCCCGGCGAAGGGTGCACGGATGGTGGTGCGCTCCAGGTCACGCTCGGCCTTCAATACCTGGGCTTTGGCGGAGGCGACATCGGCATGCGCCTTGGCGACTTGGGGCTTGCGCATGGCGAGGGCATTCGGCTCGCCAGACCGACCCAGGGCCTTCCAGTTTTCCAGCGCCTGCTCAGCCTTGGCCAGTTCCTCTGCCAGCATGGACTCCGCCTGTGCCACGGCTGCCTGGGCGACCACGACTGCGGTCTCATAATCCACGGGGTCGAGCTTCATCAGCACCTCACCCTTCTCAAAGAAGCCTCCAGGTTTGAAGTTGGAGCTGCTCTCCACGATCTTCGCGGAGACTTCTGGCAGCAGGGTGGTCTGTGTGCGCGGCTGCACCATGCCCTGCGAGGTGACGACCACGGGAAAAGAGGTCTTCTTCAACCGCGTACCCTCCACCTGCACGAGCACAGGGCGCACCTCCTGCATTTTTGTCTCCGGACGATTCACGAGCAACCACCATGTGCCCGCGCCGCTGGCGGCGAGGATGGCAAGGGGAATGATGACGCTCAGGAAGCGGATCATGCAGGGGGCGAATGAGATGTGCGGGGGCGAACCGGAATCCAAGCGTCTCACACAATGATGCACCATGCGAGGGAAAACGGACGGTGGAAGGAACCGGCCCGGGCGCCCGAAGTTGCCTCAAAAATCACCCCCGAGGGCGAGATGCAGATCCGCCCGATTGCGCAGTCGCTGGGCTTTGATCACCGCGAGAGCACTGCGTGCATCAAACGCACGCTGCTGGGCATCGAGGAGAGTGAGGATGTCCACCAACCCACGCTCGTACTGGCCGGTGGCAAGCTGTACCGAGCGGGCGGCCTCCGTGGAGGCACGCTCAAGGGCGGCCTCCTGCTCCAGCAAATAGGCCTCTGCCGAAAGAGCCGATTCCACTTCCTTAAACGCAGTGGTGGCCGTGCTGGCATACAGCGCCAGGGCTTCCTCATAACGGGCACGGGCGAGATCGACATTCGCCTTGATGCGCCCACCTTGGAAGATCTGCTGGGCGACATTTCCCGCCACCGTCCAAACCACCGATCCCTGGTCGATGAGGAAGCTGAGATCCTCAGTGCTCAGGCCGGTGCCACCGGTGAGATTGAAGCTCGGAAGAAATGCCTTCTTTGCGGCGCTCTCCTCGCGCAGGGACGCCTCCAGGCGGCGCTCGGCAGCACGGATGTCCGGCCGGCGTAGCAGGACTTCCGATGGGATGCCCGCGGGCACTTTGAGCTTCACGGTGGGCAACGCCGAAAGACCCGTCTCCTTCCCGCCGGGATAAGCTCCCAGGAGAACCTCAAGGACGCGACGCGCCTCATCTGAGGCACGCTTGCGCAGGGCGAGGGACTCCTCCGCACGAGCAAGATCCGCACGACTCAGGCTCACATCCAGCGCAGCGCGATCCGAGTCCAGGCCACGTTCCAGCTGCCGCTCGACGATCTGCAGGTGGGTGCGGCGGGAGTTCACGTTGTCCTCCGCGAGCCTGACCTGCTCCTTGGATTCCACCAGGGTCACCGCACCTTTCACGACATTCGCCGCGAGAGAAAGCTTCGCCGCGTGCAGGTCTTCGGCGGCGGCTTCGGCATCCGCTACGGCAGCACCACGCTGATCCTTGATGCGACCCCAGAAATCCACCTCCCAACTCACATCGAGTCCAAGCTCAAACCGATTGCTCCGCTGTCCCACACCCACGAACCGCTGGCCGGAGGCACTCTGATTGCGGCGTGCGTTGAAATCGGTCGCAGCCTGCGGCCAGAGATCTGCACCTGCAATGCGCACTTGCGCACGCGCCTGCGTGACCCGTGCCGCAGTGGCCTTCAGATCGGGATTCTTCGCGATGGCTTCATCCACAAGGCGGGTCAGTTCACCGTTTCCAAAATCAGCCAGCCAGCCAGTCGCCGCCTTGGACGGAATCTTCGGGCCTCGAGACCATTTCTCCGGCACAGACTGTTCATGCGCCGTGAGATCTCCCTCTTTGCGCGCCTTGCCCCACGTGTCCCGGACTGCACACCCGGGAACCACCCAGGTGAATGCGCCCACACAGCAAAGCTGCGCAATACGGGTGAGGGAAATTCTTGAAGAGCGTTGGCGCAGCATTGGTCAGGGCTTCTTCAACTCAGGATCGTTGACGTAGTTTCCCTCAAGGCGTTGGACATGTTGCACGTCGTAGCCGCTGGCGGTCTTCGTGAGCTTGTACTGATGCCTCTCGTAGTCCTTCTTGTACGCCCAACCGGCAGCCACCTGAAAAGACTCGCCCCCGGCGCGCTTGATTTCCGCGATCTGGATCTGCACCGGAGCGAGACCGCTGCGGGGATCAATGATGGTCCGATCCGGGTCATCGCGCATGGTCAGCACCTCTCCGGAGATGAAGGTGAGCTTCAGATCCTCCATGCGGCGGACGAAGTCCATGCTGGTGCTCTTGAGATGCGGGCCCTTCACCACCGTGTACACCTTGGGAATCTCCGGATGCACGGGAGGCAACGTCTTGATGACGTGGCGCACGATGGCCTCACCCTCCGGACCTTCGTAGTCATCCAGGGAAATCTTCCCCCCCTCACTGGAATCACAGGAGGCAAGGAAGGCGGCAATCAATAGAAAAAGGGCGGCTCGGAACGTGCGGGACATGAAGGTTGGGATGCTCCATGGTGAGGGGCTCCTGCGCAAGCGTCAACGGCGGGCACGTGTCAGATCAAGCCCCCGTGTCTCCGGACACCAGCACCGCGAAGGGCAGCTCGGCAAAGAGGTCCGTGAGGGGCGCCGCTCCCACTCTGGCAAACACTCTGCCGGTGAAGACATCCCTCCACCCACTCGCGGAGGAGTCAGGCAGGTCCATCGCGGTATCTTCCCAGCAGTCACCGACCGGTGGGAAGCCCAGTGGCCGGGTCAGCCGCGGGACAACCACCACCATGCCAGCCTCGGGAGTGGCGCGACGGAAGGCGAGGCACCTCTCTGCATGGCGGCCATTCGCCACGAGAGGCTCGTAACTGCCGGAGAAAAACAAAACCGGGCTCGTTTGCCGCAACTGCAGAAGTCGTTTGATGAGGAAGAGCTTGATTCGTCCATCCTTCCAGTTGGCCAGCAAGTTTGCTGGAGAGGCGGAAGCGAGTGACTGTAGTGAGTGCTGTCGGGCCACGTAATCCACCGGTCGGCGATTGTCCGGATCCACGAGACTGAAATCCCACATCTCTGTACCCTGGTAGAAATCCGGAACGCCGGGCGTGGTCAGCTTGAGCACGGTTTGCGTCATGGAGTTCACCGCCCCCAGCTCAGCAATGCTGGCTGCGAGGGGCTCAAACAAGGTGAGGAATCGATTCTTGGATCCCGGCGTCAGAATGCGCTCGACGAATGCCTCCACGGCCTTGTCCCAGGCTTCGTTGGGATCAATCCAACTGCTGTTCACCTTGGCCTCGTGCAGGGACTTGGTCATGTACTCCTGAAGACGTTTCAGATAGACGCCGCGTTCCTCGTCATTCATCGGCTGCAGTGGCCATGAGCCAAGAAGCGTCTGGTACAGGAAAAACTCCTCATTCGCATCGGGGACCAGCACGCCATCCAGAGTTTCCTTGTGCTTCCGATTGACCGTATGCCATTTGCGCACGGCTTGCGACCATTCCACGGGCATCTCACTCAGGGCGAGAATACGGGCCCGGACATCTTCGGAGCGCTTGGTATCATGAGTTGAAGTCGCCAGGAGATTGCCCGGCCAATCGGCCTGCCGCGCGGCACACTGCTTGTGAAAGCTCTCCAGGGGAGTTCCGTAGATGCCCGGGTTGCCCCCCACTTCATTGAGCGCCACGAGCCGGTTGTAGACATAGAAGGCTGTGTCCTCCACCCCTTTGGCCATGATGGGACCAGTGCACTGCTGGAACTTCACCACAAAGGCACGCCGTACTTCCTCATCCAGCGGATGCGGATTCTCTGCAGGCGGCAGCAACACGATACGAATGAACTCAAACACCGAGCGCTCCAGCGCGGGATTCCTCCGCCGCGCCAGCGCGATGGCCTGCGAAATCACCGTCGCATCCGCATCCCCCACCGGATGCTCCGGGTCAATGTACGAGCGATACACGGGAAAGCTGGCGATGACCTCGCGAATGGCCGTGGTGAGCGCATTGACAGTGAAGTCGCGGTACCATCGGTGCATCTCCGCCAGACGGCTGAGCATGGTGCCAAGCACATTCACCTCACTCGCCATCGTGAGCTGCATGATGAGGCGCTTGCTCTGGCAGACCATTTCCCGGTAGTCAGCATGGTCGCCGAGAAACTTTTCATAGCACTGCGTGAGCCTCCTCTCGCTCGCGCGGTCCACGAGGACATGCATGGCTTGCGTGGCGAACTCATACCCCGTGGTCCCATCTGTTTGCCAGCCAGACCGCAATTTCTCGCCGGCACCCAGAATCTTTTCAACAAACACCCACCCCGGAGTATTTCCACTCGTGGCCTCCGCAATTTTCTGCCTCAGGGTTTCCAGATACTGCGCAGGACGCGCAAGGCCGTCAATGTGATCGATGCGCACACCATCCAGGCTACCGTTGGCAAAGAGCTCCAGCAGGAGGCGATGAGTCGCATCAAACACCTCCGGCAGTTCCACCCGGATGGCAGCCAGCGAATTTACGTCGAAGAACCGGCGATAGTTGATCTCTTCCGCCGCGACGCGCCAGTAGCTCAGACGGTAGGGCTGCTCCGAGATGAGTGCATCGAGGCGATCCAGATTCTTGGGATCGCTGCCATCCTGCCACACCTCCACGGCCGCTTGGATGGCCTGGTGCACCTCGGGTTCCATTTCGCAGAGCCGCACGAGACGCTCACGGATGACACGTTTTTCGCGCACGCGCTCTGCAATCCTGGCCGGGTCTGTCTGGTCGCGTGTGGGAAGATTCTCCAACGCCGTGATGATGCTGTGCAATTCATCGGGCGCCTCTCCCAGATTCTCCGCCGCCCTCTGCAGCAACGGCCTGGTCGTGCGGGTCGCGATGGGCAGCACCGCACCGGGGCACTCCAGTTTGAAGGCACCATGTTCATACTTCAGCCGCAACTCCCCGCGCTCCAGCACACGACCGTATTGGTCTCCAAGAATGGGCAGCAGGACCTTGTTCTCCAGAGCAGGCTTGAGCGGATGCCACTCCACATCGAAGTAGCCCGCATAAGGCGACGCCGGGCCGTTCTCCAGCACATTCATCCACCACTCATTGTTCGGATCACTGATGCCCATGTGATTCGGCACGAAATCCGCGATGAATCCCATGCCATGCCGGTGCAACTCGGCGACCAGGGCGTCAAATTCCTCCCGGGTGCCGATCTCCGGGTTGATCTCATTGTGATCCGCCACGTCATAGCCATGGAGACTGCCCGGACTGGCGCGGAAGATCGGAGAGGCATACACGTGACTGACTCCAAGAGCATGCAGATACGGTACCAGAGCCAGGGCATCACGAAACGTGAATCCCTGGTGATACTGCCAGCGGTAGGTGGCGAGGAGCGCAGCCTTCATGCACGAGGAGCGTTGCCGGAAGGAACCGGGTGTTTCATGCGGCCAACTCCAGCGGGCATTGCGAACTTCAAGCAGATGGCCACCAGCGCAGCACTCCCACCATGAACGGGCATCCA
This sequence comes from Roseimicrobium gellanilyticum, assembly GCF_003315205.1. Classification (NCBI taxonomy): domain Bacteria; kingdom Pseudomonadati; phylum Verrucomicrobiota; class Verrucomicrobiia; order Verrucomicrobiales; family Verrucomicrobiaceae; genus Roseimicrobium; species Roseimicrobium gellanilyticum. The sequence continues at coordinate 98,668 of NZ_QNRR01000013.1, forward strand.
CCACTCCATCCCGGGCTTCACTTGCAGGGAGTTCTGTTTCGATATTCTTTCCTTCATTCGGAGTCGCTTCGACTTGCTCGCAACGAAGACGCGTGCCGCCTGCCGTTGCCCATCTCCTAATCGCGATACACCCCCTTTCCGCGCTCAACCGCCTTCCACCCGCTCACATGAATGATCCCCTCTGGTTCAAGGACGCCGTCATTTACGAACTCCACGTCAAGACTTTCCAGGACAGTGATGGCGACGGCCTTGGCGATTTCCGCGGCCTCATCACGAGACTGGACTACCTGGCGGATTTGGGTGTGACGGCGATCTGGCTGCTGCCTTTCTACCCATCTCCACTCAGGGACGATGGCTATGACATTTCTGACTACTTCGCCATCAACCCCACCTACGGAACACTCGAAGACTTCCACCAACTCCTGGAAGAGGCACACAAGCGAGACCTGAAGATCATCACCGAACTGGTGCTGAATCACACCTCTGACCAGAACGTGTGGTTCCAGCGTGCCCGCAAGGCGCCCGCCGGATCACCCGAGCGGGATTTTTACGTATGGTCCGACGATCCGCGGAAATACAAGGAGGCCCGCATCATCTTCAAGGATTTCGAAACGTCCAACTGGACCTGGGATTCGGTGGCTAAGCAGTACTTCTGGCACCGCTTCTACTCGCACCAGCCGGATCTGAACTTCGACAATCCGGCGGTGCATGATGCGCTTTTCAAGGTGATCGATTTCTGGCTCGAAATGGGAGTGGATGGCGTGCGCCTCGATGCGGTTCCCTACCTCTACGAACGCGAAGGCACCAACTGCGAGAATCTGGACGAGACGCATGCCTTCCTGCGCAAGCTGCGCCAGCATGTGGACGGCAAGTTCCCCGGACGCATGTTGCTCGCGGAGGCGAATCAATGGCCGGAAGATGCGGTGGCGTACTTCGGCAAGGGGGACGAGTGCCACATGGAATTCCACTTTCCGCTGATGCCGCGCATGTTCATGTCGCTGCAGATGGAGGATCGCTTCCCCATCATCGACATCATGGACCAGACGCCGGCCATTCCGGACAACTGCCAGTGGGCCATCTTCCTGCGCAACCATGATGAACTGACCCTGGAGATGGTGACCGATGAAGAGCGCGACTACATGTACCGTGTGTACGCCAAGGATCCGCGTGCCCGCATCAACCTGGGCATCCGTCGTCGCCTCGCCCCACTGCTGGGGAACAACCGTCGCAAGATCGAACTCATCAACTCCCTGCTCCTCTCACTCCCCGGCACACCGGTGATTTACTACGGCGATGAAATCGGCATGGGAGACAACTTCTACCTCGGCGACCGCAATGGCGTGCGCACCCCGATGCAGTGGAACGCGGATCGCAATGCTGGCTTCTCCAAGGCCAATCCGCAGCAACTCTTCCTGCCTGTCATCATCGATCCCGAGTATCACTACGAGTCGGTGAACGTGGAGAATCAGCAGGGAAATCTTTCCTCGCTTTTCTGGTGGATGCGCCGCGTGCTTGGTGTGCGTCGTCAGTCCAGGGCCTTCTCCCACGGCAACCTGGAATTCCTGCATCCCGACAATGCGAAGATCCTCGCGTTCACCCGCAGGCACGAGGACGAGATTGTGCTGATCGTGGCAAATCTCTCCCGCTTCACGCAGTACGTGGAGATCAACCTCGCATCATATGCAGGCCTGGTGCCGGAAGAAATGTTCGGTCACACACGATTCCCGGAGATTCGCCAGACACCCACGCCATTCACGATAGGGCCACATGGATGCCTGTGGTTCACGCTAAAGCCATCCATGGCGTCCATTGCCGGAGAGGCTTCATGGATCGCGCCGGAGTTCGAAGAAGATCCTGAGTGGGGACCTTCGCTCAGAAAAGAGATCGAGCGCGAGCTTCTCCCAGGATTCCTGCCCTTGTGCCGCTGGTTCGGTGGCAAGGGACGTGTCGTGCGTGAGATGAAGGTCGTGCACCTCGTGCCGACCGACGTGCCGGAGGTTCGACTGGTGGTGGTGGAAGTCAGCTACACAGAAGGTCTGCCGGAGCGCTACCTCATGCCTCTCTCCATCACCGGAGGAGAGGAGGCACGCCAGATGCTGGACAACCTTCCCGCTGCCGTGCTGGCAAAATTCAAGAGCGGCGAAGTGCTCGCAGATGCATTCCACCTCGCGTCCTATCGCCTCTCGCTTCTGAATGCCATCACAAAAGGAACCAGAGGCAAACCGAAGGAGGACGTGTGCATTGTCGGCTCCAGCGCCGGCTCGGTGGCTTCGATGTTGGATGAGGCTACCACGCACACACGCGTGGTGAGCATCGAGCAATCGAACACCTCCATCGTATACGGAGAGAAACTGTTCCTCAAATTCTTCCGGAAGTACGAGGCTGGCATTCATCCCGACCTCGAGATGACACAGAAGCTGCAGGAGGCCGGCTTCGAGCAGGTCCCTGCCTACCTTGGCTCCCTGAAGCTTCAGGAGAATGGAAGCAGCGGCGCCGTGGCCATGCTGGGCAACTACATCCAGAATCAAGGCGACGGCTGGGCCTTCGCGCTTGATGCCGTGATGCGCTACTTCGACCGCGTGCTGGAAGCCAGGGCCACCTCTTCCCAGGCCACCACGGATGACTTGATAGGCGGCGTCTTCCCCGGACGCGCCGGTCAGCTCGGCACCATGACCGCGCGCATGCATCTGGCGCTGCTGGCCTTGGGTGAGTCATCGGAAGATTTCGCTCCAGAGCCCTTCAGCATGCTCTACCAGCGCTCGCTTTATCAGGCGATGCGCGGCGCGGCGGGACGAGTGCTGCGCAAGATGCAGATGTGCGGCAACGAATTGCCGGAACATGTGCGTGAGGATGTGCAATTCATCCTCGCCTCCAAGGACACCCTGCTGAATGCGCTTTCACAATTCCTTGAGCACAAGATCTCAGCACTCAAGACACGCACGCATGGCGACTTCCATCTTGGCCAGGTGCTCAACACCGGGAAGGAATTTGTGGTGATCGACTTCGAAGGGGAGCCGAGCCTCTCGATGGGCGAGCGCCGCCTGAAGCGCTCACCGCTACGTGATGTGGCGGGCATGCTGCGCTCCTTTGACTACGCAGCCTCCACCGCGCTAAAACAGGAACGCGAGGACGACGCCCGCTACCTGGCGTCTCACGCACGCACCTGGGTGAAGCACGTGAGCAATGAATTCCTCCGGTGCTATTTCAAGACTGCCGAAGGGGCTGCCTTCCTGCCTCCGGAAGAGAAGGACACACGCCTCATGCTCCGCATGTACATGATTGAGAAAGCCGTCTACGAAATCGGGTATGAAATCAGTTACCGCCCTTCCTTCGTGGACGTGCCCATTGGCGCAGTGAGGAGGATGCTGGAGGAGGAGACTGGAAATGACACCGATTGATGAAACAAGGTAGTTTGAGCTACGCTCGATCCCCTGCATAAAATGGGCTACGACGAAAACAAAATCGATGAGATGGTGCTCGCTCTACTCTACCTCACCTTGCATGAAGGTGATCGCGCCTGGAAAGGTCACGACTGGGATGCTCTCGACCGATTGCACAAGAAGGGAATGATCCATGACCCTGTGGGAGAGGCAAAGTCCGTGGTGCTGACTGATGAAGGGCTGAAGAAGTGTGCGGAGTTGTTTCAAAAGCACTTCGGGAGTTCGAACGGCTGACGAGATTCATCAGACGTTGTTGGGGAGAACTGTCAGTGCTTTTACGCCGAAGGCGTTGAACATTGTCTAGCCCAAGGTCAGCCTGCGAAGCAGGCGCCACCTTGGGTGAGTGGAAGAACCATGGAAACTCTGAAAGAGTTTCACAAAGACGCTGCCACGCCAGTTAAGACACCTTCTCCCCCGGCAGCGCATTTCTGTGGAACGCTTCCAGCGTTCGAGGATCTCTATGTCGCAACCCAAGGTGGCGCTTGCCGCTTTGCGGCGCAGCTTACCTTGGACTAGACAATGTTCAACGCCTTCGGCGTATTCCTGAGCTTGGCTCCAATTTTAGCTAGGATGGATCAAGCCCGGTGGAATTTTGGAAACTGACCTTAGAGTTCCGCATGCGTCTCCGCGATCTGGACCATGATCTCCGGTCCGCGCACTGGATTGCGACGCGAGGCATCGAAGCCAGGCCAGGTTGGACAACGCTGTTTGAGGTAGTTCCAAGATTCCTCACAGCGCTGGTAGTCCACACCTTCATACTGTTTCCCCGTCAGAAGGTACAACCGGTACAAAAAAGGATCATCCACCCGTTCATTTTTAGCTCGCAAGCATCCCATGACGATCTCATCAAACCCTTCGTCAGACCAGAATGGCGTCCCGCGGCACAGTTCCACGTTCATGAACGCCTCCTCCTCCTTCTGCAAACCGCGCGTGCTGGGGATCACTGCTGCCGGGTATAGCGGTGCTTTCCATCCCACCAGAGCCAGCAGCCTTTTCAGCACGGCACTCTTCGTGTTTACCTCACCACCTCGCACTTCACCACCAGCGTGCTCTTTCCATCTTGCAACGCAATGCGGTGCTCGCTGGTGGGAAGGCCCGCGGAGTAGATCAGGCTCTCCGTGGTCTTGAACTCCGGCTGCAGCACCTTGTTATCGGTGAGGATGCACTGCTTCTTGGCGTCACTGATGGGTGAAACGGCTTCCGCCCTGCTGCGACTGGTGAGGCTGGCGCTGGTGGTCGAGAGGGAACCCTGAAGCTCCAGGAAAGCGCCTTTGGGCTTGGCGGAAATTTTCAGCACGTCACCAATATCACGCGTGGCAAACGCCTTGGGTGTGGAGGGTGTCACTGGAAAAGCACCGCTCTTGCTGCCATCGCCCTGCCCCTCCTCCGGCCTCAAAGTCTCTGGGAGATCAAATTCCGTGGGGTAGATGAACTCACGCGTGGCGTTCACCACCACAACGCGCCCCGCCTTCGCAGTCACGGTGCCGAACTCGGTCAGCTCGCCATTCTCCTTCTCCAGGTGGGCGGTGATGCGGAACTGACGCGCCTTGAGGGGCGGGCCGTATTCCCACGCCTTGTATTGTTCGATGCTCACCGTACTCTCCGGCAGCGAAGAGCAGCTGCATAGGGTGAGCGCAAACGCGACAGCGAGACATGCGTGGAATTTCATGGGAGACTTGAGTGGCCGGACTGCAATCAGGGATCATCGAATCAGAAGCGCCGCGCTCCTTGCGAGCCGCCGTTCTACCGGACAAGCCTCCTTTTGTCGACACCAATCACTTCGCGCCAATCCAGCCCATCCGTGCCGCAGAATGAGCCAATTCATCTCAAACCAGACGGGCGGCATAGTCACCGCGCACACGCTGGTTGATGTAGGTGGCAAGCCCCTTTCCCCCTGTAGCCAGCTCTTTCATGGCTTCCACGTGTTGGGCGCCAGTCTTGGCATAGGTATAGCGATAAGTACTGCCGTCTTGGAACCGGATCGTGATGGATCTCGGCCCGGATTCAAAGGCCGCCACTCCCGTCTTTCCTCCCCGATGCACATAGCGTTTCATACTGGCCGACTGGTATGCCAGTGGAATCGCAAACTGGCATGCCAGCGGGTGGCTTGGCCCTGCCTTTTTCTGACCCGCAATTTCCCAGCAGAATCATTGACCTCGCTGCGCCAGATCTTCACAATTTCCTTTGAACCTCAAAGCCATTCTTGATTTCCTAATCGTAAGCAAGATTGATGCCCATGCGCTTCTCCACCCTCCTCAAAAACCCCGCTGACTGGATGCAGGGAACCGGTCCCCACTCGGACGTGGTGATGACCTCCCGCATTCGTCTGGCACGCAACCTGCGAAACTGGTCCTTCCCGGGCTGGTCCTCGGAGCGGCAGCGGGTGGATTTGATGAATGAAGTGCGCCCCGTAGTGGCCACGCTTCCGGAAATGAAAGACGGCTTCAACGAAGAGTACACCAATCTCACCAAGACCCGGAAACAGGTCCTGGTAGAGAGGCACCTCGTGAGCCGCGAGCACGCCGCCCGCTCCACCGGTTGCGCGGTGGTCATCGACCGGAAACAGAGCACCTCCATCATGATCAATGAGGAGGACCACTTCCGCATGCAGGGCATTCGCCCCGGGCTGGACCTGCGCACGGCCTATGAAATCGTGAATCGCGTGGACACCGAGTTGGAGGCCCACCTTCTCTACGCCTTTGACCAGCGGCTGGGCTACCTGACGGCCTGCCCCACGAATGTGGGCACCGGCATGCGCGCCTCTGTGATGCTGCACCTGCCGGCTCTCGTCCTCACGGAGCAGATCAAGCAGGTGATGAATGCGGTGAGCAAGATCGGGCTGGCCGTGCGCGGCCTGTACGGCGAGGGCACCGAAGCCCTCGGAAATCTCTTCCAGGTCTCCAACCAGCACACTCTGGGCGAGACTGAAGCGGAGCTTATCAACCGCATCGAAGGCGTGGCCGAGCACATCGTGCAGGCTGAGGTGAGCGCGAGGGACAAGCTCCTGCACGAAAGCCCCACCAATTTGCGCGACCAAGTGGGCCGCGCCTATGCCACGCTGCGCTTTTCACATATTCTGAATTCCAAGGAAGCACTGAACCACCTCTCCATGCTGCGCCTCGGGGCGGACATGGACCTCGTCACCGGCTGCGACCGCGGCTTGGTGGACATGCTTCTCCTGGCCATCCAGCCGGCGCATTTGCAGCTGGCGGCGGGCCGTGACCTTTCACCAGAAGACCGGGACATACGGCGGGCGGAAATCACCCGGCGCGTCTTGCAATCCGTTCCTGAGCCTCTTAACGTATCTATTGATAATGACCAAAGTGCGGATCCGTCCGCACCATCCCCTGACTCCGATGATGAATAATTTCACCCCACGTGCCCAGCAGGTGCTGGCACTCGCCCGCAAGGAGGCGGATCGGTTCAACCACAACTACGTGGGTACCGAGCATCTCCTCCTTGGTCTGATCAAACTTGGCCAGGGCGTGGCCGTCAATGTCCTCACCAAGCTGGGTGTGGACCTTGACTCGGTGCGCCTGCAGGTGGAGCAGCAGACCAGCGGTGGACCCGACACCAAGATGGTCGGGAACATCCCCTACACCCCGCGCGTGAAGAAGGTGCTCGCCCTCGCCTCCAAGGAGGCCAAGGCGCTGAACCACTCCTATGTGGGCACGGAGCACTTGCTGCTCGGCCTGCTGCGCGAAGGTGAAGGTGTGGCCGCCCAGGTGCTGCGCCAGCTCGACGTGAATCTCGAAAAGGCCCGCAACGAAATCCTCAAGGAACTCGACCCCAATCTCGGCGGCAGCGAGGAGGAAGAGGAAGAAGGTGGCGGCGGCGGCGAAAGCGCACCGTCCTCCGGCGGCTCCAAGAAGGAAAGCAAGACCCCGGCCCTCAAGGCCTTCGGTCGCGACCTCACGGAACTGGCCCAGAAAGGCGAACTCGATCCGGTCATCGGCCGCTCGAACGAAATCGAGCGCGTCATCCAGATCCTGTGCCGCCGCACGAAGAACAATCCCGTGCTCATCGGTGAAGCCGGTGTGGGCAAGACCGCCATTGTGGAAGGTCTCGCCCAGGAAATCGCCGCTGGGAACATCCCGGAAATCCTCCGGGACAAGAAGGTCATTGTACTCGACCTCGCCCTCATGGTCGCCGGTACGAAGTATCGCGGCCAGTTCGAAGAACGCATCAAGGCGGTGATGGACGAAATCCGTCGCACCAAGAATGTGATCCTCTTCCTCGACGAGCTGCACACCATCGTGGGTGCAGGCGGTGCGGAAGGTGCCATGGACGCGAGCAACATCCTGAAGCCCGCCCTCTCCCGCGGAGAGATGCAGTGCGTGGGCGCGACCACCCTGAACGAGTATCGCAAGTACATCGAGAAGGATGCCGCCCTCGAGCGCCGCTTCCAGCAGGTGAAGGTGGACGAGCCCAGCGTGGAGGACGCCATCAAGATTCTTCATGGCCTGAAAGGCAAGTACGAGTCCCACCACAAGGCCCGCTATGCACCGAAGTCCCTCGAAGCCGCGGTGAATCTCAGCAGCCGCTACCTGCCCTCCCGTTTCCTGCCGGACAAGGCGATCGACATCATGGACGAAGCTGGCGCCAAGGCCCGCATCTCCGCGATGACGCGCCCGCCTGAGCTGAAGACCATCGAGGCCGAGATCGAAGCGATCCGCGCCGAGAAGGAGGTGGCTATCAAGGATCAGGACTTCGAGAAAGCCGCCACCCTGCGCGACTCTGAAAAGAACGCGAAGAAGAAATATGACGACGTCCTGGAAGCCTGGCGCGCCAACAGCACGGAACGCACCGTGGATGTGAGCGAAGAGGACATCATGGCCGTGGTCAGCAAGTGGACCGGCGTCCCGCTCCAGCGCATGGAGCAGGCCGAGGCCGAGAAGCTGCTGAAGATGGAAGACGAGCTGAAGAAGCGCATCATCGGCCAGGACGAGGCCGTGGTTGCCATCAGCAAGGCCCTCCGCCGCAGCCGTGCCGACCTCAAGGATCCGAAGCGGCCGATTGGCTCCTTCATCTTCCTGGGCCCCACCGGCGTGGGCAAGACCTTCCTCGCGAAGAACCTGGCTGAGTTCATGTTCGGTTCGTCCGAAGCACTCATCCAGCTCGACATGAGCGAGTACATGGAGAAGCACACCGCGAGCCGCCTCATCGGCGCACCTCCCGGATACGTGGGCTATGAAGAGGGCGGTCAGCTCTCCGAGGCGGTTCGCCGCCGTCCGTACAGCGTGGTCCTCTTCGACGAAGTGGAAAAGGCGCACCCGGACGTGATGCACCTGCTCCTCCAGATCCTGGAGGAAGGCCAGATCACGGACAACTTCGGCCGCAAGATCGACTTCCGGAACACCATCGTCATCCTGACCTCGAACGTCGGTGCCGAAACCATCAAGCGCCAGACATCCCTCGGATTCGGCGCCATGGTGCAGGACGTGGCCGACCACGGTTCGATGAAATCCAAGGTGATGGAAGCCGCGAAGAAGTTCTTCAAGCCTGAGTTCATCAACCGCCTGGACGACATCGTGTGCTTCCGCATGCTGGAGAAGGAAGACCTTACCCGCATCGTGGACCTCGAAGTCAACAAGGTGCTGGCCCGCCTCAAGAACAAGCGCATCACGCTCACTCTCGAAGAGAGCGCCCGCGAGTTCCTGATGACGGAAGGCTACGACCCGCAGTATGGCGCCCGTCCGATGCGTCGCGCCGTGGAGAAGCACATCGAGGACCCCCTCGCCGAGCATCTCCTGCGTGGCGACGTGAAGGAAGGCGATACCGTGAAGGTGCTGCACGAGAAGGACGCCAAGGTGCTGAAGTTCATCAGCCTCGGCGAAACTCCTCCTCCCACAGAGGCCATCACCGCCAGCAGCGAGAAGCCGTAAGCTCTCTCAGTAAGCAACAAAACAATTCACAGTGAAAAAGGCACCGGGTAACCGGTGCCTTTTTCTTTGGGCTGAGAGTGCAACGACAGGGCACGCGGCTTGCCGACCGGTCACTTGCTATGCAGACTGATGATACTCCACCTCGCAGGCGAAATCCCTTCATACATCTCATGGCATTACCCAACACCATTCCAGCTCGCCTTGTCGCTGCGCTGAGTGAGGAGAACAGATGGCGCTTCGGCCTGGCCTGCTTTGTCCGCCAGTGTCCTACACTTCTCTATTTCGACAGCCTTGGAGTGGAAATCCCCACACACGAAGTCTCCAGCATGCGCTCATCCTCTGTTGAGCTTCTCTCGACTCCCGGGCAGAAACCAGACTGGCTCCCGGAATGGGCGCGAACTCTGGTACGTCAACTTGAAGAGAGCATGCCAGACCTGTCTGAAGGGGATCACCCGGCCTATGCCTTCACCGCTCTGTACTCCCAGGCAGCCGCAGTGGACGCCCTCAAACTCTCCTTCGAGATGAACCGGGACTCCATCAGCAATCTATGGTCTGCCACCGAGCAGGTAGTGGCCAGCTACCTGTACCAGGTTCTCCAAGTTAGCGAGGACGAGGAAGAGCATCCTTGGCTGGCCCGAGAAGCAGATTGGATGCTGGAGGTCGCGGAGGCAATCAATACTCCCAAGGCAGTGGCTCCGCTCCTCGTTCGTGCCAATGGCTTGCATCTGCATGCCCAGCCATTCTGAACCGGGCCGCTCCAACGCCCCGGCATTCCCCTTGCCACATCTCCCCGCACCTCCCAACATCGCGACATGCTTCCTTTCTCCTTGGAAAATCAAACCGCCATTGTAACGGGTGGTGGCACCGGCCTCGGTCTTGGCATCACCCGCTGCCTCGCACAGGCAGGTGCAAAGGTGGTGATCACCGGACGCCGTGAAGAGCTCCTTCAGCAAGCAGCGGCAGCGATTGGACCGCAAGTCATCCCGATGGCTGTGGATGTCACTGATAGCGCTGCACTGCCGCCCTTTGTGGATCGCGTGACCAGGGAAGTGGGAGCACCGGACATCCTGGTGAACAACGCTGGCATCCACGTGAAGAAGCCCGCACTGGAAATGACGGACGAGGATTTCAACAGCGTGCTGCACACCCACCTCACCGGTGCCTTCGCCCTCACGCGTGCCACCGCACCCGGTATGCTGGAGCGTGGCAAAGGAAGCATCGTCTTCGTGAGTTCCATGACGGCCTACATGGGCATGCCTCTGGTCGCTGGCTACGCGACTGCAAAGAGCGGCGTCATCGGGCTCGTGCGCACACTTTCCGCCGAGTTCGCTCCCAAAGGCGTGCGTATCAATGCCGTGGCTCCCGGCTGGATTGATACTCCCATGCTGCGCCGTGCCGTCAGCGCCGACTCGGAGCGCGAGCGCAAGATTCGCGGCCGCATTCAAATCGAAGGCTTCGGCGCCCCCGAAGACGTGGGCTGGGCCGTGGTGTATCTCTGCTCAGAAGCCGCCAAGTATGTGACCGGTGTCATCCTGCCGATTGATGGCGGCGGGCATGCGAGTTTTTAACATATCCCCGATTCTCGTATCACCTCGCGAACACGTTTGGTCCGACCATCGAGTATCGCCTCCGGGAGTGAGCCCTGGGAGCGCTGGCCTCTGGCCGGCGGCAGCTTGATTGTTCGTGCCATTATCGCCGTTAACCACTCATCACGATTCCATGCTCGCCCTCTCCCTCACCTCCGCACGCCAGTTCGCCTTCATCGAGCAGGAGGAGCCGACCTCACCCTCGGCAAATGAAGCTCTCATCCGTGTGCACGCCGTTGGCGTCTGCGGCACGGATGTGAGTGGTTATCTGGGCAAGATGCCGTTCATCCAATTTCCGCGCATCCTCGGCCACGAACTCGGCGTTGAAGTCGTCTCCGTGGGCGAAGAGGTGACCCATGTACACCCCGGCGATCGCTGCTCCGTGGAACCTTATCTCAACTGCGGCGCCTGCGCTCCTTGCCTCGCTGGCCGTACCAATTGCTGCGAAACACTGCAAGTACTCGGCGTGCACTGTGATGGTGGCCTCCGTCCGCTCATCAAGGTACCCGCGCACAAGCTGCATCCCGCGAACGACCTCGCCTTTGATCAACTCGCGCTCGTGGAGACACTCGCCATCGGCTGCCACGCGGTGAATCGTGGCGCTCCTCAATCACACGAGACAGTCCTCGTGTTGGGTGCGGGTCCCATCGGTCTGAGCGTCATCGAATTCGTCCGTCTCACAGGCGCCAGGCTGCATGTCATCGAACCCAACCCCGCACGACGAGCCTTCCTGCAAACAAACTACGGCATCGATGCGGCCCATGCCCATGCGCTTGTCGAGCCTGATGCCTTCTTCGGCGCCAATAGTGGTCGCGGCGCGGATGTCATCTTTGATGCCACCGGTCACCCCGGCAGCATGAGCCGCTGCTTCGAGTATGGGGCTTTCGGCGCTCGCCTCGTGTATGTGGGCATCACCTCCGAACCTGTCACGCTGCCTGACCCACTCTTCCATCGTCGTGAGCTTACCCTCATGGCCACACGCAATGCGGTGCCTACGGACTTCACACGCATCCTCGGGCTCATTCGCGATGGGCACATCAAGACCTCACCATGGATCACCCATCGTACTGGTTTCAGTTCCGTGCCGGATCAGTTCGACGCCTGGCTGCGCCCAGAAAGTGGTGTGGTGAAGGCAATGATCGAGATGGAGTGAGCCTGTCGCACTACCACCAGCTAGAGCACGCTTTGAGCAGCAGCAGCACGCTAAGCACTGCCAGCTTTCCCAGCCACGGAGAGAGGACTGGCCACCACTCGACCTTGTCGTGGTTCGCGAGCCTTTGAGCGGCAGCGTCCAGCTTCGCCCTTTCTCTCGCCGGCACGAGTGCGCGGATGACTTCGTAGCCATCCCACGAGGTGCCGCGATTCTCTCGCACCCATGACAGCGCCCCCTGCGCAGCGCGGCCATCCCAATCAACCGTCTCAGCGGCATCGGTCTTCTGCATGACCTGCCGCCAGAAGAGCTTGTGCGCCTCCGGCACGTCTTGAAAAATTCTTCCTCGTGCGAGGTCATCCTTCAATTCCTCCCGCAGCTTCTTCGCTTCAGCCTTCGGGATGAGTTCGCAAACCAGATCCACCATGTCCTTCGCCAGCAGCGCATCCCAATACACCACGGCGCGTGCGAGCTGCTGTACCACTCCCAACGCCTCCTCCCACGGCACCTGGCGCATCTCCATCACCAGCTCCTCCGCGAGCGCGATCAGGCGCGCCGTATTTCCCTCAGCATCCCAATGCGCGATGATTGCCGAAGGGATCTCCGCCAGCCCCTGCTCCATGCAACGCACCAGCCACGAGGAGGTCACAAAATCAGCAAACCATGCTGCGTCTTTCCCGAAGACCTCCCACACGGTCGCCGCCTCCTGATGCATGGGCATGCGGTCCACACGACTTTGCCGCACAAACGCCTGCCAGGCTGACTGCACGCTCTCGTGCCGGCCATCCACTTCAATCGCCTCACGCAGGCGATGCAACGCAGCATCCCATCCCACACTGGTCTGCTGATCCACGCGCTTCGGCATGCGTGGACCTGGCAAATCCTTGGGAAGCGACTCCCCCGCCTCCCCATGCACACGCCGCGTCTCCATGCCATCCTCAGGAATACCATCCACTTTTCGGATGCCATTCAGCGCCCGCTCATACGCCAGCCTCACCCGCCGAAACCCCTCGGGATCCTTATCCGGTCGATGGACCTTCAGCAGCCGCGCATAAGCAGCCTTCACATCCCGCTCGGTCGCGGTGTGCCGGTCCAGCACCAGTATCTGCCAGGGGTCTTCCATGCTTCTTGAGAGAGCAAGTCGAGGTCAGGAAACTCAGACACCAGCCAAGCGGAATCAGATCAAAATTCCAAGGGCAAAGATATGGCCCCGGGGTGATGAATAACACACCCACATAGGGCGGCATTCTGCAATCACTCCTCCTCCTGGAAGAATGGTCGCATGAAGGCATCCAGGTCTTCGCCAGCCTCATGGATCTTCGCGGCATCTTGTGTGTGCAGCGCGGCTTCGAACCGATCCATCAACGAGCTGAGTTGGTCCCGCATGCCACCGCTGAGTTCCACATAAAGACGGTTCGCACGCTCGATGCGGGCACGATTCGGCGGTGCCTCACGAGGATGCACCTTCAGGGGCTGCAGCAGGCGGATGGCCTCCGCGATCTGCTCTTTGCTGAGTGTTCCGGGCCGCTGTTCGAAGACTTCATTGAGCTTGCGTCCCGTGGCAGGAATCGTGACCTCCACCTCCAGGATGCCATTCATGTCATAGCTGAAGCGCACCTCAAACTCACCTGCGCGCGCCACTCCCGGCCGACTCTTCATGCCGTGGAAACGCACCTGGCCGATGAGCTGATTATCCTTCGTGAGGCGGCTCTCACCCTGATAGATCTTCAGCAGCACCTCATCCTGATCCGGATGCAGGGTGTGATACACCTCACTGCGGCTCACGGGCACGGTGGTATTGCGGTCCAGGATGGGCGAGAAATAACCCGGCTCCATATGCCCTGGCAGCAGCGGCTTCGTGACTTCCACACCCAGGCTATGCGGGCACACATCGGTCAGCACGAGATCGCGCACGGCAGCGTCACCCACGCACAGTGCCTGCTGCACCGCAGCACCCAGCGCGACCACACGATCCGGATCCAGCGAAGTATTCGGCGGCAGCTTCAGATCCTCGCGCAACTGATCAATCACCAGCGGCATGCGGCTCGCACCGCCCACCAGCAACACCGCATCCAGATGCTGCGGCGTCAGGTTCGCATCGCGCAGTGCACGACGCACCACCGGCCGCAGCCGCGCCGTGAGTTCCACCGTGGCCGTGCGGAAATCATCACGAGAGATAGGCGCCTCTTTGTCACCTAGTGGAAAGGTCGCATGCTCTTCCTTCGTGAGTTTGCGCTTCAGCATCTCCACCTGCTCGCGCCAGCGGAGTTTCTCCTCCTCCTTCGGTTTCCAGTGGAATTCATTCTGGATCCACGCGGCAAAAGCGTCCGTGTAATCTTCCCCACCGAGACGGCTCTCTCCGGCAGAGGACTTCACCTCCACCACCCCCTCGAAGCACTCCAGCACCGTCACGTCGAACGTCCCGCCACCAAGGTCGAAGACCATCAGCGTATTCAGCTCCGTGGTCGCACGGAAGCCATGGGCCAGCGCCGCCGCCGTGGGTTCATTCACCAGGCGGTCCACTTTGAGCCCGGCAATCTTCGCCGCCTCCACCGTGGCCTGACGCTGCTGGTCATGGAAATACGCCGGCACCGTGATCACCGCGCTCTCCACCGGCTTCCCCAAGCGCAGCTCGGCGATGCGTTTCATCTCCTTCAGCACCACCGCACTGCACTCCACCGGCGTCCAGCGACGCCCACCAAAGCGATAACTCGCCGCCGTGCCCATCTCCCTTTTGAAAAAAGCACGCCCCGATTCCGGCGCCACGATGAGGCGATCCTTCGCCGCACGGCCCACCAGCAGCGCACCATCCTCAGCCACCGCCACCGCGGAGGGCGTCAGGTCCTCCCCCGCCTCATTGGCCAGGGTCACGGGAACGCCATCCTTCATCACAGCCACAAGGCTGTTCGTGGTGCCAAGGTCGATGCCAATCATGTACGTGCGGAAACGATATGCAAAACCCTACGCTCACGCACCAGTAAAAAGTAGCGCAAACAGGGGAATTCACGAACCCCCATCCCTCTCACGCACAGGTCATCTGAGATAACCGTCCCGCGAAACGGGACAGAAAGCAAAAAAGGGTTCGGCTCCATTTTCCAAACGACAACTCCACCATTGCAAATCGCCTCTCACCGCCACGGCAGGTGCGTATTCGTACTAGTCGCCTCTTGTCCCTTATCCCCTTTCCCTTGTCCCTCCCTTCCCATGAGCACCACCATCACCCCCGCCGTGCTGCAGGATCTCCGCACGCAGCACCCGAACCTCCTCCTCCTCGATGTGCGCCTGCCGGAGGACTTCGCTGAAGGCCACCTTCCCGGCGCGGTGAATCAGTGTGTGTATGAAATGGTCTTTCTCCCGGAGCTGGAGAAGCAACAGCTGGCGAAAGACCGGCCCATCGCCGTGTACGGAGCCGCGGAGAGCAGTCTTGAGTCCCAAGTCGCCGCGGAAAAACTCGAGCGCGCTGGATTCACCAACGTATTCGACTTCCGCGGCGGCCTCGCAGCATGGGTCGCTTACGGCTTGCGCCTGGAGAATGTCCTGCCCCCAGCCGCGCCTCCTGCCATCAGGAACGGCACCCACGCCCTCGACCTCACGGAGAGCCGCGTCGTTTGGGTGGGGCGCAACCTCATCAACAAGCACTGGGGTCAGGTGGCCATCCGCAGTGGAGAAGTCGTGTTTGAAAATGGAAGCGTCGCCCGCGGAGAAGTCGTGCTGGATCTGAAGCGCATCACCTGCAGCGACCTTGCCGGCAGCGACCTCCACGATGTCCTCATCGCGCACCTGGAGAGCGATGACTTCTTCGACGTCGAGCGTTTCCCCGAGGCCCGCTTCACCATCGAGCGCACTGAGGTGTGCGCCGACTGCCCCGGCAGCCGCAATCTCCGACTCCACGGCGCGCTCACCCTGCGTGGCATCACTCACCCCCTCACCGTCGAAGCCGCCGCCGGCCTCACCGATGAAGGCAAAGCCGCCCTGCAAACCACCTTCACGATCGACCGCACGAAGTGGGGCATCCTCTACGGCTCCGGAAAATTTTTCCAACGCCTCGCCGGACACCTCGTGAATGACGAACTCGAGCTCCAGGTGCGTATCCTCACCAAAGAGGCAGTGCAAGACTAACCGCAAAAAAGACCGGTAGGGGGCTGCTGCGTCGGCCTCCTTACTTTTGCGTGCGGAGGCGGCGTGGAACTGCCAAGGAATAGCCGCAAAAAGACGCAAAAACACGGTAGAAGGTTTCTCCAGAAGCCTTGCCCCCTCAAGGTTCGGGGACACTCTTGTCCCCAGCTCGCCCCATCCGGAAAGCACCCGACAGGCGCCACTCGGAAGAGCCGTCCCGCGAAGTAGGACAAAGCAACGCAAAAACACGGTACAAGGCTTCTCCAGAAGCCTTGTCCCTCAAGGATCGGGGACACTCTTGTCCCCCGCGCGCGCACGACTCACACCCAGGACCACCCCCCTTTGTGTTCTTTGCGTTCTTTTGCGGCCATTCCAAATCGCACCGCACCACCCGCCCGCAGCGCCGCGTTCACCCACCGTCGCACCGCTTACCGATCACCGTCGCACCGGACGCTTCCCATCCCCTCGCGACTCCGCTAAGATAGTCCGCGCACCACCGAACCAAGGAGGCCCCCATGCACCGCCATCCCACCCGTGCCCTGCCGACTGCTCTTTCCGCGCTATTGCTCTTGCTCTTCCTGCTCGGCGCCACGCTGGCAATCCCCACCGCCGCCCTCGCGCAATCCGGCCGACGCAGCGTCCAGCCAGCCCAGCCCGTGCCACCCACCCCAGTGCGACCCGCCACGGCCATCCCCGCCAGGCCCGTCACCATCACCCCGGCCCAGCCGGCCGTGAGTAACCGGGCCACCACCATTCCCTCCACCTCCGTCATCAAGCCGGGAGGGACCAAGCCCGTCATCCCCGGCGTGACCTACCCGGTCATCAAGCCCACGAAACCCGTCATCACGCCTCCAGTCGTCACCGGCAATCGCGGCGTCGTGCTTCCGTCGAAGCCGGTGAAGCCCGTCCCACTGCCGCATCCGGTTCCGCACCCGCATCATCCTCATCCTCACTACCCGGTCTACCCCTACTACCCGCAGTACCCCATCGTCGTCATCCCCAGCTATCCCTCCGCCTACATCGGACCGGAAATCGTGAGCGTCACCACCTACCCCACGGAGGACGAGGGAGCGAATGTCCCCTCTCCAGCGCCACCGCAGGGACAGGGGCAGGGGCAGATGCAACCCGGCGATCCCGCCGCGCTCCAGCGAGACGCCGCCACACCCCGCCTCATCGCCATCTTGGGACGCATTGAGCGGGTGGAGACCTCCCTGCCCTTGGGGTCCACGGGCGCAGGCGTCGTCGTCACGCAAGCCACCGGCCGCGATGGCGACCAGCTCTGCATCGGCGTGGCCACGCTCACCACGTACTACAACCCCGACCCGGACCACCCCCCCGAGGCCATGGCCCGCGGCACCTATTTTGGAAGCCGTTGGGATGGCGACACCTGGCACACCTCCGCCACCGGCCTCTGGTCGCGCGGCCCCGTGACCCGCCAACCCATCTTCACCCTGCACGAGGTGCTGCCCAGCGCCTTCCCCTTCGAGGTCGCCCGCCCCGGCCACCGCATCACCTCCCTGCGCATGGCCATCGCCCTCGCCAGTGACTCCTCCTCGTCCTCGCCCGCAACTGCATCCCGAGCTTCCACCACTTCCACTCTTCCCTCCCAGAAACGCCACCTCACCATGGCCGCCAGCCTGCGGCGTCGACTCCAGGAAAGCACCGAGCCCGTCCCCCTGACCCCTTCCCCCGACCATCTTGCTCCTGCTCCTGCCCTTGCTCCCGGCTCTCCCTCCGAGACCTACCTCGGCAACGCCCATTCCCCCTTCGGCCAGGCCCTCGCCGACTCCCTCCAGGAACTCCTCACCACCGCCTCCCTCCCGCAGCCCTCAGTCTCAGGCTATCAACCATCGACCAAAAACCATCAACCAGCAGCCGGCCTCCAACTCCTCGGCTCCGCCGAATGGACCCTCCCCCTCACCGACCTGCGGGACATCATGACCGGCTGCCCTCGCTTCACCACCATCCCCCTCCCCGCCGATCTCCAAACCGTCCGCACCCGCGACACCTCCCCCAGCCCCGTCTGGGTCCGCCCGTTCCGGATTGAGGTGCCAGCTCAGTCGGAAGCTTCTTCAGGCCATCAACCATCGACTCTCAACCATCAACCAGCAGCGACCTACCAAGGCGAAGTGTGGTTCCTGATTGTGCCGGATGGGGCGTTGCGAGGATAGTTGGAGCCAACCGCAGATTTCGCAGAGGACTCAGATGGTTCAGAATTCATCTGCGATCTCTGTGTCATCTGCGGTCAGAAGGATCTTCGAAGCGCTTGGAGCCAACCGCAGATTTCACGGAGGACTCAGATGGTTCAGAACTCATCTGTGCTCTCTGCGTCATCTGCGGTCAGAAGGACCTTCGAGAGTAATTGGGGCGAACCGCAGATTTCGCGGAGGACGCAGATGGGATCAGAATTCATCCGTGCTCTCTGTGTCATCTGCGGTCGGTCGAGAATTCGACACTCGCCGGATGCCGAGTTTGGCGTGTTTGAAGTTGAGAAGAAGGGCAGTTTTCAGTCCCGTGATATTCAAATAGCCGAGCATCTGGGCGATGTGAGAATCATTGAAAGCCGTGACGACCTTGGGATCGACGATCAGGCGATTCTCGACAATGAGATCCGGAATGAGAGTGCCAATGAGCTTGCCATCGTAATACACATCGTGGCTCTTTTGCTGGTCGCACTTCACCCCTTGCTTGCCCAGTTCAATCACCAACGCACGCTCATAGAGCTTCTCGTCCAGTCCCGGACGCAAGGTGTTGAGCACCTTCATTGCGGCTCCAATCACCACCTGCGTCAGCTCCACATTATCTGCGATCATCTGAGTCATCTGCGGTTAAAATGAGGAATTTGCGCCCATGGAACCATTGAAACAAGCGTTAAGTTTGGGACTACCGCAGATGTCGCGGAGGCTCAGATGGGAAGCTGAATCCACTGGGAAATCAGTGTCATCTGCGGTTCATCCCCTACCCCATAAGCAGGGACTTGGGCAACTGCAGATTTCGGGAAGGGCGCGGATTTGGACGCCGCGGGCGTCGGCGGAATGGATTCACGCTGAGGGCAGCATGAGCCACTTTAGGGTCCGGCTGCCCCCGCTTCACCACCATCCCCTCTCCGCCGATCTCCAAACCGTCCGCTCCCGCGACACCTCCCCCGCCCTCTCTGGGTCCACCCGTTTCGGTGCCGTCAAATTGAGTATGAGGCTCTCGTCCATCAATTAAATACAGTTTCTCCACCAACTAACATATTTTTCTTGCTGTTTGCTCCGCAGATGCTCTACAAGACGCCCGACGTAAACGCTATTGGCGGACATCTCCGACATGCCCGAATCGAATAAATATCGCCTTCCCATTCGAACCTAGGGTTGCTCGGATATGTCCTCGAGTGCCGCAGCCCTCGATCATTGTTTCTCCACACAATAATTCACGTCTACCGCATCCCTTTACATGAGCTTGGAACTCACATTTAAGAATGTCTGTACTACAATCAAAAAGCAGGGAAAGGATGATGCCAAAATAATTGAGGCTGTCGACAACCTCATTGGCCTTGCTCTCATTTGTTCTCCTGTGGTGCTCGGGCCAGCGGCCGCTGCGCTTTTGCCAACTCTAGCCGTAAAAAATGAGCTCGTGAAAATCGGTAAGAGCGTCTTCGATAAACTCACAAAGAAAAAAGACGAGGACTACCTGCTGCGCTACGAAACCATGCGTATGGCATACGGTTTGGTGGTGTTCACGTCGTTTTTTGACGCGCTAGACGCTCGCATTTCCACAGCACTCCGCAAGGAAATCGGACTATTGGATTCTGAAAAAGCGTTTCTAGCAAAAGAAGGTGTGAAGAAATCTTCGACTCACAAGCAGTGCGAACTGGTCTGCGAAGCTCATGATTCGCCAGTATCAACAGTAGCGTTGGCATTCCCCCATCCCACAGAAACGCTTGCCGATCAATGCGCGAGGCAGCGCAAACTCTGGAAGCAAATGTCCCAAGGGTTCCTAGAGTTTGTGCAGAAACTCGCGTTTTGGGAGGATGCCGGAGAAAAGAATCAGGCAGCCCTAGTTGCTGGATTAGAAAAGCTTGAAGATGAGGCGGCGACACGATTCGAGGCGCAGTATTTCGAACTGGCACGCAAATTCGAAGACTTTGCAGTCTGGGCCAATTTGCAAGCTCACAAGGGGACAAAAGCCTTGATTGGTGAACTGTCCGACTATGTGAAGCAGCATGCAAAGATCAGTGCAGGAAGCGAAAAAAGCATCGACGTCGGATTCACTAAACTGCGTCATGCAGTCTTAAGTATTCCCGAGACATTGCGAACTGAGCAAGCAACCGAAATAGCTGAGAGCTTCAACAGGCACTACCAAGCGCGAATCAATGAACCCATCATTGAGGACAAGGACATAGGCGACGAGAATGCGCCACGTCTTTCTTTTCCAAAGGTTTGCGACGCCTTTGTTCCTCAAGCGTTCAGAGTGCTCCGGCAAGCGAGTAGCAAGACCCGCAGACTTGAGGATGAGGCAACATGGAACGCCTTGCAAAGACGAGGTGACTTGGGTGCATTTTTACTAAGCTACCTCACTTCACCATACAGTACCGAAGCACCTCTGTTGATACTAGGGCATCCCGGAAGTGGAAAGTCGCTGCTCACAACGATTCTCTCTGCTCAGTTGATGTCCCGGCATTTCACCGCGATTCGTGTTCCCCTTCGCGAAGTAAATGCGGACGCCGACATCCAGACTCAGATCGAAGAATTCATCAAGCGAATTAGTGGCGTGAGCTTTGATTCGTGGATCAAGCTCAGGTCACTTTTCAAAAATTGTCCCCCGGTCGTAATTCTCGACGGCTATGACGAACTTCTGCAAGCGAGCGGACAGGTGTTCGCGAGCTACATCATGGAGGCACAGCGGTTCCAGCAACATCAAACCGAACAAGGATGGCCGGTGCGAATCATCATAACCAGTCGAGTAACGTTGATCGACAAGGCAGCCGTTCCCCCGGGCTCCACCATCGTTCGGCTTTTGGAATTTGACGAGTATCAGCGTGATTGCTGGTCGGTCATCTGGAACAAGGCCAATGCAGCCTATTTTCGTGACGCAAAAATAGAGAAGTTCGCGCTGCCCCCTGCGGAAGACAAGGGCGCGGAGAAAATCTTGAATCTCGCAGAGCAACCACTGCTGCTTCTTATGCTCGCGCTGTATGATTCGCAGGGCAATCAACTTCGAACAAGCAAAGGCCTCGACCGCACGAAACTTTATGATAGCCTATTGCGACGTTTTGTAATTCGCGAACGCGGCAAGGAAAAAGGCTTCAGTGACGAGAAGGCAAAGGAGCGAGACAAAGCCCTTTCCACTGAAATGCAGCGGCTTGGCGTGGCTGCCTTGGGTATGTATAATCGTCGAAAGGTTCACATTCTCTCAGCGGAACTTGATGATGATCTTGCGTTTTTTAAGCTTGAGCGCGAGGTGGCAGCAAAGTCCGGAAAAGCACTGAGCCAGGCCGACCTCCTTCTGGGAAGCTTCTTCTTTGTACACAAATCGAAAGCTCAACATAGCAGCGGCGCAGAGGATACTCATGAAGAAACCTCTGCATTTGAGTTTCTTCACAACACCTTCGGTGAGTTCTTGACCGCAGACTTCATAGTTCGTCGCGCTGTCGCCCAAGTCCAAGCCCTGCGGGCCGCCGAGGCGACTGAAGCCCTTCGATCGATGATGGACAAAATGATGGGAACCGCGGACGGATTTGAAAGGGATTGGTTTGCCAGCTTAGTTTACACCCCATTGTTCACCCGCCCAGTTATTCTGGAGATGATCCGCGAATGGGCACCTCATGTGCTGAAGGAACACACCCTATCGGAGGGTAATTTTGTCGAAACATTAGATAAAATCGTTTTAAACCAAACCAAGCGTTTGCTTAGCAAACGAGAGATGCCGCAAATCATGCGGAAAGAGACGGCTCAAGAGGGATATCGCGTGCCGTTCGGAGATCATCCACTGGTGGGGCACGTGGCCATCTACAGCATCAATCTAGTTCTCCTCCGGTTGGTTTCTGGCAAAGCACCGCTTGTTTTTGAGGAGTGCGAGATTGCAAGCCACGAGGATGGAACCCGACCATGGGACCGACTGGTGCATATATGGCGGTCGTGGTTTTCCTTGGGGAATCTTAACGGACTAACTGCGCTAATGATCGCGGACCGAAGTGAAGAGAGCATCAAAATTGCGGCCAAAGACAGATTCCAAGCGGCGGAATCGGCAGGCAAACTACAAGAGTTCTACAATGTTGCTCTTTCCTTAGGCGACGAAGTGTCGGCGTGCATTGCAGGTTACTACCTGTTCGATCCGATGACTGCATCACCTGAGGAACTAGATAAGCTCGAAAGAATGATGCACTCGGAAGGACTAGACCTTGGCATTCGAGCGCTGTTAGCAAAGTTACATTTGTTGGCGCGGCATTTCGATGAGTCGCCTCACGAATTTTTTGAACAGGGGCGCCGGGCACTAGACCAAGCAATGCGAAGCGGTAGGAATGAGCAGATTGAATCTATTTGTCAGGTTGTTGCGCGCGCAATAGAAGACAGCGATTTGCGCAGATATCGGGGTATAGAAACCCGCCGGTTTTTTCGCGACTTCTTTGATCCTACTTTTGCGGTGGATCTGGCACTGCGTGATCCGAGAGCCGCGAGAATTATTTTTGACTTGGGCAAGCGGCTCAACGATTCCAGTTGGGTAATTGAATTCTCCAGGCGTTTCGCGGATCCACGACTCTTATTAGAAGTCAGCGAGCGCTTTCCAAGGGAAGCGTTGGCCTACTTCCAAATCTTTCGCCAATTAGGTGGCGGGCGCTTCCTCATGGAGTCGGTCAGTCGCCGCATGGACCCGGAGTTGATTGACCGCTTGTTTCACCCTCGCCATTTGTTGGGACTAATCGAGCGCAACCCTGAGGAAGCGTTGGCCTATCTCCAAGTCCTTCGCGATCTGGGTGGTGGTCGCGACTTCGAGGAGTTTGTCAGTCGCCGCATGGACCCGGAGTTGATTGACCGCTTGTTTCACCCGCAACATTTGCTGGAACTTACCGAGCGCAACCCAGAGGGAGCGTTGACCTATCTCCAAGTCTTTCGCGAGTTGGGTTACGGGCGCTACTTCGAGGAGTTTGTCAGTCGCCGCGTGGGCCCGGAGTGGATAGACCGCTTGTTTCACCCGCGCCATTTGCTGGAACTCGCCGAGCGCAACCCAGAGGGAGCGCTGGCCTATCTCCAAGTCCTTCGCGAGCTGGGTGGTGGGCGCTACTTCGAGGAGTTTGTCAGTCGCCGCATGGACTCGGAGTTGATTGACCGCTTGTTTCACCCGCAACATTTGCTGGAACTCTCCGAGCGCAGCCCAGAGGGAGCGTTGGCCTATCTCCAAATCCTTCGCGGGCTGGGTGACGGGCGCTACTTCGAGGAGTTTGTCAGTCGCGGCATGGACCCGGAGTGGGTTGACCGCTTGTTTCACCCGCGCCATTTGCTGGAACTCTCCGAGCGCAACCCAGAGGAAGCGCTGGCCTATCTCCAAGTCCTTCACCAGCTGGTTGGTGGACGCTACTTCGAGGAGTTTGTCAGTCGCCGCATGGACCCGGAGTGGGTTGACCGCTTGTTTCACCCGCGCCATTTACTGGAACTCTCCGAGCGCAACCCAGAGGGAGCGTTGGCCTATCTCCAAGTTCTTCGCGGGCTGGTTGGCGGGCGCTACTTCGAGGAGTTTGTCAGTCGCCGCGTGGACCCGGGATTGATAGAGTACTTTTTTAAACCTCGTTTTGTTTGGAGGGGAGCGTATCTCCGGACAGGGCCGGTGGCCGTGAGGTTGACTTTGGTCAGACTTTTAAACTCGAAACTGCTGGCGGAGAGACTGGCCGAAGCGATCGGAGATGGGCTTCATTCTGGAAGCGTGAACCGCGACCAATTGTCACTCCTTCCGATTTCAGCTCTATCCGACATTCACTGGCTGACAGAACAAACTAAGAGTCCCAAGCTCAGGGAAGCTCTCTCTGAAATGCACATCTAAATCACTCGGCTCGCTCATTGAACAAAGCAGATACCCACGATTATTTTACTTGTCTAATATGCGACAACGCCTCCCCCGCCGCAAAGGGAACATCTGTGAATGGTTGATGGTGTAGGGTTTGATAGTTGATAGCCCGGAACGGTTGAGAGTCGGAAATTGAAGGTTGAGTGCCTGAGGAGTTACTTGACCAAAATATCATCCGGCAATGTTTCCCCTGCCGGGATGGGCTGTTCTTCCCAGGTGGCTTGTTTGGTCGCGGGGTCATAGGTCAGCACCCGGCTCTTGCTGCCGGGGACGGGTGGCACGTCGACCTTGGGGAGCCACTGGGCGAGGTCGGCTTTTTGGGCGGCGTGCTTGGGGTCGCTGGCGAGGTTGGTCCATTCGTTGGGGTCGGACTGTTCGTCGTAGAGTTCCTCGGAGCCATCGGCGTACTTGATGTAGCGCCAGTAGCGGGTGCGGATGGTGTGGTTTCCCTGGTTGTGCGTGGTGATGGCGGGGGACTCGCGAGGGGTAGAGGCGTCCTTCAACTGGCGGGCGAGGCTGTGGCCCTCGAGGTCGGAGCGCGGGGGGAGGCCGGTGAGGTCGAGGAGGGTGGGGAAGACATCCAGCAGCTCGACGGCGGCGGAGCAGCGGGCGCCAGCGGTGATGCCGGGGCCGGCCCAGATGAAGGGGACGCGGGTGCTGCGCTCCCAGAGGGTATTCTTCCCAGTGATGCCCTTTTCCCCGAGGTGCCAGCCGTGGTCGCCCCAGACGATGACGATGGTATTCTCCAGCTGGCCGGACTTCTCTAGGGCCTTCAGCAGGCGGCCGGCCTGGCTGTCCATGAAGCTGATGCTGGCGAGATAGGCGCGGACGAGGGGGCGCCATTCATCGAGGAGTTGGAGGGTCTTCAGCCGGGGCTCGGGGAGGCGCCAGTGCAGGTAGCTGGCGAAGGGGGGGAGGTCGGCGCGGTCGTCCTCCTTCACGGGGGGCATGACGAGCTTGTCATCGGCGGGGTAGAGGTCGAACCACTTCTTCGACGCGAAGCAGGGGACGTGGGGGAGGCGGAAGCCGGCGGCGATGAACCAGGGCTTGTCCTTGGGCGCGGACTCGAGCTTGGCGATGGCAGCATCGGCGATCTGCCAGTCGGCCTGGTCCTCGTCCTTCTCGGGGAAGACGCCCCAGTCCATGGCGGGGTGGCGGCCTTCGATGGTGAGCTTGGCAATGGTCTGGGGAGGCTTCGGCATGCCGGGGGCGGGGCCGACCTCGGTGAACTCGGGGGGGAGGTTGCCAGCCGGGGCGTTCCGAGTGGCTGGGGCGGCAGGTGAGGGCTTCGCCTTGCCGGAGGGGTTGGCGGCGTTTTTCTTTCCCTGAGGAGTGGTGGCGGTGACCGCGCCGGTGCGCATGGAGCCATCGTGATACACCTTCCCACACGCATAGGTGTAGTAGCCGTGCTTCATGAGCTCCTGCGGGAGGGTGACGTGCTTCCGCAGGCTATCGACGGCGCGGATGCCAGGAGCGAGGCCGTAGATGCCGGTGGAGCTGGGACGCAGCCCGGTCATGAGGGAGGCGCGGGAAGGATTGCAGAGGGGGGCCTGGCAGTGGGCATTCGTGAAGAGGGTGCCGCGGGCCGCGAGGGCATCGAGATGCGGGGTCTGCACCTGGGGATGGCCGCCGAGGCAGCCGAGCCAGTCGTTCTGATCGTCGATGGCGATCATGAGGATGTTTGGCCGGGTGGGGGCGGTGGATGAAGAGGGGAGACCCGGAGAAGACGGAGACGCGGAGGAGGACTGGCTGCCGCGGGAGGGGATGAGCTGGGAGCGGGATGGGGTGGATGTAGATTGGGCGGAGAGGGTGGCGCCCATGCCCGCGAGGAGTGCGCATGCGAGTGCCAGGAGCGTGGGGAGCGAGCGGGAAGAAGCGGATGTCATGCGCGTGTGGGAACGTGGCGGCGGAGGGGGAGTTTGCGATTGTTGAACAGTGGCTGAGCGATTGTTGAGCGGTGGTTCGGGGAAGAAGACTGAGGGGTTGGCCGCAAAGAGACGCAAGAGGTACAGAAGGATCGGGAAATGAATGGGCTGGCAAGGAGCGATGCTCGCAGCAGGAAATCGCTGGCTGCAAGCGGGGACAGGAGTGTCCCCGATCCTTGGGGGAAGAGCAATGAGTGCGGGTCCCGTGCTGGTGCTTGAGACGCCGCGAGAGGTGGGGTCTCGGGAGACGTGCAACGGTGACGGCACTAGGCTAGTGCCGCTCCCCTGCGATCAAGTTCACCATGCTGGGCGATGCAAACACGACCGCGTGCTGCACCACCAAACAGGCAGACCTCTCCTGCGCCTTTTTGCGTTTCTTTGCGGCTAAATCCCTCAGTGTTCCTCCACCGCTCAATTCATCGACGGATCCGCGGGCATGCGGGCGAGGAGATTGTAGTAGGGGCCGAGATCGGCGAGGATGGTGGTCCAGAGTTCGCCGGCTTCCGGAGTGGTGAGTACGCTCTTGTCCGGTTTGCAGGCGATCCAGGAGTGCTGCTCGAGTTCGTTCTCGAGCTGGCCTTCGGACCAGCCGGAGTAGCCGACGAAGCCGCGGACGATGCGACCTTTTTTCAGCTCCTTGATGGCCTGCTCGGTGGAGAGGTGGGTCTGCACCTGGAGGGCACGCTTCTTGTTGTTCCAATCGAGCGCGGCAAAGGAAAGCTTGTTCGTCCCGACGGGGCCGCCGAGGAAGACGGGCACGTCCGCGAGCGGGCCGAGGTCGCGATCTTCGAGGAGGTCGGACACCTGCTTGTCCAGCGGTCGGTTCAAAATGTAACCGAAGGCTCCGTCCTCAGAATTGTGCGCCGCGAGGAGGAGCACAGTGTGGAAGAAATTGGGATCGCGGAGCGATGGGGCGGCCAGCAGCAGGGAACCGCTGATGGACTCAGGGGCGTTTTCAGGCTGTTTCATGGCAGGGGTGCAATCCTGATACGAACATAACTTGTGCCAAGATGCTGGGCAAGCTTGCAGAAAAGAAGAACGCTGGGGATTGCTGTGGTTGAGTGATGGGTTGTCGCGATGCAGCCGTGGTTGGGATACAAAGATGAATCGCGGGAGCTACGATCATGCAGAGTGTGATTTAGGCAGTGACGTTCAATCAAGGTGCAAAGTGGACACACGAATTGCGAATTTCACGGTGGGTGATGAACTTGGCACTTGAGGCGGGAGGGGTGTTCCCTGAGACTCGGGCCATGCAGGAACTCGAGAAACAATTGGTGGCAGGGAAGGATTTGACCCCCGCGCAGGTGCGGGAGGCGGCGGCGTTTCTGCTGGACCCGGCACCTGAGCCCGCGCAAAAGGCGGCGCTGCTGAAAGCCCTGTCAAAGAAGGGCGAGACGCCGGAGGAGATCACGGCATTCGTGGATGAGTTTCTTAAGCATGCCATCTCGCCGCCAATTGATCCGCTGACGCTGCAAGGTCCGGTGCTGGATGTGGTGGGCACGGGCGGGGATAAGCTGAGCCTTTTCAATATTTCGACCACGGCGGTCTTCATTCTCGCGGCCGGTGGTGTGGTGGTGGTGAAGCACGGGAATCGCGGCATCACGAGCAAGAGCGGTGGCGCGGATGTGCTGGAAGCACTGGGTGTGAAAATCGATCTGGAGCCGGAGGAGCTGGCCCGCTGTGTGAAGGAGACGGGCGTGGGTTTTGTCTTTGCGCCAAAGTATCATCCTACTTTCAAAGCAGTGGCGGAGGCTCGCAAGCTGGTGGCGGCGGAAGGGCTGCGCACCATCTTCAATATCCTGGGGCCGCTGCTGAATCCGGTGCGTCCGCCGTATCAATTGATCGGTGTCTTCGACGACAAGCTGGTGCCAGCCTTTGCGGACATCCTGCGCCAGCTCGGCCGCAAGGCAGCGTGGGTGGTGCATGGCAAGACTGATGATGGCCGCGGCATGGATGAGCTCTCCACACTGGGACCGAATCGTGTGGCTGCGCTGAAGGATGGCGTGATCGAGCGTGCGGACTTTGATGCGTCGAAGCTGGGCTTTGCGAAGCCGCAGCTCGCGGACCTGGTGGGTGGCGAGGCGAATACGAATGCGGATATCCTGGAGGGCATCCTCGCGGGACGCATCAAGGGGGCCAAGCGCGACCTCGCCGTGCTGAATGCAGCGGCAGGCTTTGTGATCACGGGCATCTCGCCCGACCTCGCGGCGGGCAAAGCGCATGCGGAGGAGATTCTGAACCGCGGCGCGGCGCACGTGAAGCTGCGGGCGCTGGCGGATTGGTGTTGAGGTGGGGCACTGTCCCCTGCCCTATCCTGCCAAGGCATCGAGGGAGCGCTGCAAGTTCTGCCGCGCTGCCTTCTCAAATCGCTCTTGGAAGGCAGGTGTCACGTAGATGGCGTCGCGTTCCAGGAACATGCGTAGCACGGAGGCGCGGCCTTTGCGGAAGTCGGGCTCGGGCACCCAGTGGTACTCCTCGCGGATTTGCTTCTCGTATTCGTCAAAGCGCACGGCATCCACGCCGAGGATGGCGAGGTCGATATCCACGCCCCAGGCAGCGTCGCCCGCGGGTGGTGTGGCGCTGTGCTTCGTGGCGAGAATGAGGTGGGTGACCTGCGCGATGAGGTTCGCTGGAAGGCCCGCTCGAGTCAGGTGCATTTCGGCCAGCGCGGCGGAGGCCTCCTCGTTGTCATGCCGATGGGTGTCATACACCACATCATGGAACCAGAGGGCGAGCTCGATGGAAGTGCCGTGTTCTGGTGGAATAATGACGCCCACAACACGGTCGAGCTGGGCCAGACACTCGGCAATGTGGGTGAGATTGTGATACGCACGATGCGGTTCCGTGTAGGCGTCGCGCAGGAGCTGCCACGTGGTGTCGCACGTCTCCGCGACAGCAAGCGTGCGGCACAAGTGCTGCCAGCGCTCGCGCAGGGCGTCCGCATCCACGGCATGGGTCATACCGCACCATGCCGCAGGTTGGCGATTCTGCCACGTCCTTGACAGACGGGCGCGCGAGCGTGTGTTTCCTGTAGCCCCGCACCCGCCATGCTCCGTCCGCTCCCCTTTCTCCTCACGCTTGCTCTGGTCGTCTCATGTCATGCCAAGGATGACAAGAAAGCTGCTCTCCAACCTTCCCCTTGGGCGGAATGGGTCGAGCCGGATTTCCCCTTCTTCTCTTCCGTGCTGGATGCGCGTGAGCTGGGCGAAGGCTGGCCAAAGGACAATCTCACACCTCGCGGTCTGGTGCTGAACCTCGGACACAATCTCTGGGCCTGCTATGACACTGACCTGCTACGCATGGCATTGATCTGGCAGGGTGAGGAAGGAGAGCCACCCGTGACTCCGGTAGCGCTCTCCACGGGCTCGTACGTGGTGGCCGGACAGAAGACGAAGGATGGCCAGGAATTCCTGCCCAAGCCGACCGGCAAGCCGTGGATCGCCAATGGCATCTATCCGGGCTGGGTGGTGGGTGAGATCCCCGAGTACACTGACCCGCGTACCCCCACGCCATCGCCCGAGGAAGTGGGACGCGGCCCGCTCAATGCGACCATGGCGGGTTTCAAGGGCGTGACGATGATCAAGGATGGCGTTCTGCTCGACTACGTGGTGGGGGGCCGAGCGATTCGTGAGCAGGTCCGGGTGATTGACGCGGATGGCGGCCATGCCGTGCAGCGCGACATCGAAGTCGGCGCAGGGGACAAGTCGCTCGTATTCCTGCCAGGCACGGCCTTTGGTGGGAGCAAGGCGCAATCACGCATCGTGGGCACGGAAGGTGGAGCTCTCACGGTGTTGCCTCCCGGGAAGGATGGGGCCTTGCATCCGCAGACTGCAGCGAAGATAGGCAGCGCGACCGCGGCCACGCGTTTCACGGTGATGCATGGTCTCTCCGAGAAAGCGGTGAAGACACCGGAGAGAGTCGCGCAGAAGCATGAGGCGCGTGCAGCGATCTGGGCCCAGACAGTCACCACCAGCGCCAAGCTCTCCACCGCGAAAGACGCCTACGTGGTGGATGAGATCGAGATTCCTTCCACGAACCCATGGAAGCGCAATGTGCGCCTCGCAGACCTCGCGTTCCTCAATGATCAGGGCGAGGCCGTGGCGGTCGCCTTCGACGGCGACATCTGGCACGTCACCGGGATGAAAGGTGACCTTGAGAAGCTCACCTGGAAGCGCTTCGCCTCGGGTCTGCATGAGCCCATGTCCATCGTGGTGCGCAAGAACGGCGCGGGGAGCGAGAACGAAATCTTTGTCTACGATCGCGATGGCATCTGGAAGCTGCGCGACACCAACGGCGATGGTGAGGCGGATGAGTATGAGATGTTCTGCAATCTCTTTTCCCAGACGGCAGAGACACGGGAGTTTCCCAACAGCATGAAGCTCGGCCCGGACGGCTCGCTGTACATCTCGAAAGGCGGGCAGGAAGGCACTACGTATGGCCGGCACAATGGCACGGTGATTCGTGTGGCACCGGATGGGAAGACCATTGAAGTCATCGGCTATGGATTGCGCCAGCCGTTCATCGGCGTGAATCCGAAGACTGGTATGGTGACGGCCAGTGACCAGCAGGGGAACTATGTGCCCTCCACACCCATCCAGATCGTGGAGAAGAATCAGTTCTACGGACACGTGCCGACCATTGCTCCGAAGGAGAAGTATCCTGCGCCCATCGCGGAACCCCTCGTGTGGATCCCCCACCCCGTAAATCCCAGCGGCGCTACGCAAACCTGGCTGGTGGGTGCGAAGATGGGGCCGATCAATGATGAGCTCATCCATGTGGGGTACAACCGCCCGGAGATTTTCCGCGTGCTCATCAACAGCCGATTTTCGAAGCCGCAGGCCACGGTGATGACCTTCAGCCGTGACTTTGACTTCGGCCCCCTCAACGCCGTGGTAAATCCGGCAGATGGCCAACTCTACGTGGTGGGCTTCCAGGTCTGGGGCACGACGGCGAAGAAGCTGAGTGGCATTTCGCGCATCCGCTATACCGGTGCGCCGCGCGTGCTTTTGAAGGAATGTACGCCGATGGACAAGGGCGTGCTGCTGCATTTCACGGAAGCTCTCGATCCGAAGCTGGCCACGGATCCTGCAAGCTTCAGTGCAGAGCGCTGGAACTACAAGCGCACCGCGGAGTATGGATCACCCCACCTGAAGCTCGACGGAACCACGGGACAAGAGTGGATGACCGCCAGCAGTGCCTATCTCAGCAAGGATGGAAAGAGTGTGTTTGTCGGCATCCCGGACATGAAGGGTGGCGTCAACCAGATGCGCATCGGCTGGGGCCTGCAGAGTGCGGATGGCCACAAGGCGGAGAACACAGCGTATTTCACCCCGTACGAACTGTCCACGTTTGATCCGGTGAAGGAGGGCTTTGAGGACATCAAAGTCGACCTGACGCCACGCAAGGCGGAAGTGGTAGCGATGGCCAAGCCGACCGTGGAGGAAGGCTTGCGGCTCTCAAATATGGTTGGCTGCATGGCCTGCCACAGCATCGATGGCACCACGGTGGGCAAGGTGGGTCCAAGCTGGAAAGGTATCTATGGCACCAAGCGCGAACTGGCCAAGAAAGGCAGTGCCGTGGCGGATGAAGCTTATCTGAAGGAGTCCATCCTGAACCCCAGCGCGAAAGTGGTGAAAGGCTTTGAGAAGTTCGACACCGGGATGCCGATCTATGCGGGGATCCTGAATGACTCCCAGGTGGAGTCCCTGATTCTGTATATCAAGAGTTTGAAGTAGGCTCAGTTACTCCGCTCTGCATTTCTCATGAGCTCCCAGCCTTCTTCCCTCCCCAGCCTCTCTACCCTGTACTGGAATGACCGGGCCTTCGGCAGGTGGGCGAAGACGATTGGGTTTTCACTCGTGGTGGCCGCGGGCATGTGGTGGGCGACTCGGCCGGTCCCCGGTGCGCTGGTCACCGAGAATACGGCCTTTGACGCCGAGGTGGGGAAGGCGGTGCCTCCGATCGCGCTCGCCGTGGCCGGGGTGGCGCTGGTGCTGCTGATACTGCGGTACCTGGTGGTGAAAAGGACCCTCACCCAAGGCATCGCCATCCAGGGGCTTGTGGAGCACATCGACATCTACTCCCGCGAGCAGGACACCGACCGCACGCCTGGCCAGAAGCGCTCCTATGTGCGTACCTACTGGGCAACCTTGGTGTACACCTTCGGGGGAAAGGAACGGCGGGTAAAACTCAAGCTGCCTAACTCCGGCTTTACCTTTGGCCTGTCCAAGGGCCGGGAAACGGACCTCATGGTGCTGGAATCCAGCCCGGACAAGCCGCTCATCCTCTCGATTTATCAGAATCGCTCCTAAGCTCCCGCTCCAGAACGAAAGATTGTGCGATGCCCTTGGAGAAGGGCCTTGCCATGCGATATACTATTGCAGGATCAGCAGGGCTGATCTGGAGGAGGGTTAAGCTGTCATGCATGCACTGAGTTCACGGTACCAGATTCAGGAAGTCATCGGGCATGGGGGAGCTGGCACGGTGTACCGGGCGCTGGACACCCAACTGGATCGACCGGTGGCCATCAAGAAATTGCACACGGTGGACGGTGCAGCCTCCCAGTCGGCCATCATCCAGAATGCCACGGCCAGCCTGCTGAGGGAAGCCAAGGCTCTGTCTGCGATCCAGCACCCGAACATTGTCACCCTGTACGACATGGGTGTGGACGAGGAGGGGCCGTATGTGGTGATGGAGTATCTCGATGGCCAGACGCTCGAGGAGGCGATTGAGCGGGCGCCTTTCCCCATGCAAGAGTTCAGCATGCTGGCGAGGGATGTCCTCAATGGTCTGAAGGCCGCGCACTCGCGGAACATCCTGCACCGCGACATGAAGCCGGCGAACATCAAGCTCGTATGGCTCTCCACCGGGGAGCTGAAGTTCAAGATCCTCGACTTCGGCCTCGCAAAATTCTCCGCCATTCCTTCGGTGCAGACCATGGACCTCAAGGGCGGCGTGCTCGGCTCCATCCACTTCATGGCGCCGGAGCAGTTCGAGCGCAGTCCTCTGGATGCGCGCACGGACCTGTACTCCACGGGTTGTGTCTTCTACCACTCACTTACGGCGAACTATCCCTTCACCGGAAAGACGGAACCCCAGGTGATGATGTCCCACATGTACCACCAAGTCGGGCCACTCGGAGAACTCCGCCCGGATCTAAGCCAGCCAGTGGTGGAGTGGGTATTGAAGTTCATGCAGCGCGACCCCAATGAGCGGCATCAGTCGGCCGTGGAGGCGTTGCAGAGCTTTGAGGAGACCCAGCGATGAACCACGCTTCGGCATCGGGGCCACGGAATCTGCCGAACAAGCAAAACTACCTTCGCTTCGCACTGTTCACCATTGGCCTTTTCTGGGGTGTCTATGTCGTGGAGCTACTCACCCCTATTCGAGTTGGGGACGCACAACGCGATGCCATGCCGTGGATTGTTCCCGTGATCGCCACGCCCATCACGGCGCTTTGCACATGGTGGCGTTTCTGTCGCGCCGTGACCTTCGCCGCAGGTTCCGCTGAGGTCATGGCCACGGTCGCCAGGATCGGCCGGGGAGGCGTGGGTGTTCACACCAGGGTCCGACTCCGCTACGACTTCAACGACCGCTCGTATGAACGGAGTGTGCCCCTTTACGATTCCGTCGTCGCCCACCTTCAAGTGGGCAGCCAGATTCCCATTCTGGTATCTCGCAATTCCCCGAAACGCATCCAAGTGCCCCTGAATATGGAGTGGATGGGGTAAACGTTACCGCCCCAGCACATCGGCGATCAGTGCATACGCCTTCTCCCGCACCTCATCTGGAAAGTCATGGTCGCAATCTGGATGCTCTACGGCAATCCGGTCCGCAGCATCATGCAGTGCATACACACGCCGCGCGGCCTCCACCACACGGTCCACGCTCTCCCATTTGAAGTTGGAGTCCTTCAGCGGGGCATTGATCAGCACATGGCGCGGCGCCAGGGCCGCGAGTAGCTCTGGAAAATCGAAGGGGATCTCTGCGAGTTTGTTCTGATAGGTTGCGAGCTTCGGCATGTAGCGCGTCTGGCACCAGCCCTTCTCCAGCACCCACTTGGTAGGATCACCCCCGTAATAGTCACGATAGGAATCGAGACCACAGCTTGAGACGATGACCTGGATGCGTGGGTCGAATACGGCGGTGTACACCGAGTTATGCCCGCCTAGTGAGTGCCCGATGGCAGCATACTTGCCGTGTTTCACGAAGGGCAGTGAATCAAGCAGGTCCAGAGCGCGCATGTTATCCCACACTGCTTTCAGGGTACCACTCCCCCACCCCAGCGCCTTGATGTCGGGCTGGTAATTTGCGAGCAGTGGATAGCTGGGGGAGATGGTGACAAAGCCACGCTCCGCGAGCTCGCTGGCGTACTGACGGTTCTGCTTGCCGCCGAGCCCCACCACCACCTTGTGGCCGACGGTGCTGTCCGTAGGATGAAGGCAGAGGACGGCAGGCGCTGGCTTGCCATTCAGAGCCGTCTTCGGGATGCACAGGTATGCGGGTGTGCGGCTTCCAGGTTCTGAGGCGTAGCTGATGAGCCGCCGTAGATACGTCCCGCAATCCACTTCCTCCTCCACTTGAACCTCGAGCGGAATGCGTTTCTCATCGCCCGGCAGCTTGCCCATGATGGCCTGCATCCCTTCCAGGATCATCTTTCGCCGGGGGTTCCATTCCACTGGTGTCGTCGCCTTGCCCCCGCCGGGCACCGCCAGTGTATTGAAGGCGTCCACGCTACGCTGGACCGTTTCGCCTCGAAGTGCCGGACCAATGCCAAGGGAACCAATGGTGGCCAGCAACAGAATCGGAAAGGGAAGTGTCCGCATGAGGGAAGCTACGCTTCCACAACCGGCAAGTTTTCGTCCTTGGATTCCGACGGAGGCATGATGGCATTCCACCACCGAAGAATCACCTGCCCCACGTCATTCAGCGCCATGTAGCACATGGGCACCAGGTAGAGGCAAATCACGGTGGCAAAGAGACTGCCATAACCCATGGCCACCGACACCGGCGTGAGGAACTGTGCGTGGGTGCTCTGCGCTCCCTGGCTGAAAAAGAAGGGCGCGACCTTCGCAATCCACGTGCCATCAAAGATCAAGGGTACCAGGCCGAAGAAGGTGGTGATTTGGGTGAGGAAGATGGCGCGGAATCGCGCAGCACCGCCTTCCCGCACCGCACTGAGGATGCCGTCCGTCTGCTTTCGGTGATTGATCTCATCCACCAGCACAAGGGTGTCATTCACAATCACACCGGATACTGCCAGCATGCCGAGAATGCTCATCTGGCTCACAGGAAAGCCGTGAAAGAGATGCCCCAGTATTGCCCCCACCACCCCAAATGGGATCACCACCAGCACCACAAAGGGAAGGAAGTAGCTCTTGAACGGGATCGCCGTGAGGCAATAGAGCCCAAAGAGCACAATGAAGAACATCACCACGCCCGCGGTGGCGCTCTCCCGCTCCGCGCGAGCCTCGCCTTCAAAGCTCCACT
The DNA here is from genome assembly GCF_003315205.1 of Roseimicrobium gellanilyticum. Lineage (NCBI taxonomy): Bacteria > Pseudomonadati > Verrucomicrobiota > Verrucomicrobiia > Verrucomicrobiales > Verrucomicrobiaceae > Roseimicrobium > Roseimicrobium gellanilyticum. Next base: position 134,302 of record NZ_QNRR01000013.1, read on the forward strand.
TCACCTGCGGATGCGAACGCATGAACTCCTCAAGATGATTGCCGATGTCTGTGCGCAGGGCCGCAAGGTCCACGGACTTCTTGTCCACATCCGCAGTGATGTTCAGCGCACGCTCGCGATTCACACGGCGGATGGCAGAAAAACCCTTGCCCACTTTCATTTCCGCCACGCGGTTGAAGGGTATCTCCAACCCATCCGTCGTGCGCACGCGCATGGTCTCCAGGGTGGAGAGGCTCCGGCGCTCATCACGCGGATAACGCAGCATGACCTTCAGCTCATTACGCCCACGCTGGATGCGCTGCACTTCACTGCCATAAAAGGCCTGACGCACCTGACGTGCGAGGTCGCTCACAGTGACGCCGAACTGCCGGGCCTCCGGCTTCAGGCGGAGCTGGATTTCATTCCGTCCGGTGTCGAGTGAGTCGTTGATATCAAACACACCGGGATACTTGGCCAGTTGATCTTTGATCTTGGAGGAGAGTTCCAACAACTCCGTGGGATTTGTGCCGGTGAGCTGGATATTGATGGGATCCCCTGCGCGGAAGATCTCCGAACGGAAGCTCACCTCCTCTGCTCCCACGATGGTGCCGATGCGCTTGCGCCACTCATTGGCCATGTCCACGGTATTCACCTTCATGGTGCGTTCCTCAGGGCCATAGGTTTCGATATTCACCTCACCAATGTGCGCCTGCCCGCCGCTGCCTGAGCTGGAGGTGAGACGCGTGGTCCCGGTGGTGGCAATGATGTGCCGAATCACTGGCGTGCCATCCGGCCCCACGTATTCCTTCCGCATCTGCTCAGCGATTTCATAGATGCGATTGATGTGCCCATCCGTCACCTCGAAGGGCGTACCCTCCAGCATGGTGAGGCGCGCCTCGATGCGCTCACTGGCGATGCGGGGAAACTGCACATACTGGATGCGCCCGCTGAAGAACATGCCGCACAGGATGGCGAGTCCACCGAAGCTGCACGCCAGCACCGTGTAGCGATGCTCCAGACAGAACCTCAGCGAGGGCCTGTAGACGCGATTCACGAACCCCTCGAGAGCCCGGTCCGCTCCGCGATGCAAGGGATCCAGCAGGTGCCCCACCTTCTCCAGTGGCCGGATGGGATGCGCGAGGTGCGCGGGGAGAATGATCTTCGTCTCCACCAGCGCGATGAGCATCACCATGATGAACACGAGAGCAATGGGCACGAACATTTTACCCATGTCGCTGGCCTCAAAGACCATGGGGAGGAACGCCATCACCGTGGTGAGCACACCAAAGGTAATGGGCACCGCCATGCGCTTGGTGCCCTCGATCGCTGCCTGAAGAGGTGGCATGCCCTGCCTTCGCAAGGTGTCCACGTGCTCACTGATCACGATGGCATCATCCACCACAATGCCCAGCACGAGGATGAATCCGAATAGCGTGGAGATATTGATCGTGATGTCGAAATAAGGCATCAGCGCGAAGGCGCCAAGGAAGGAGACCGGCAGGCCCACGACAATCCAGAACACCGACTCCAATCGCAGGAAGAGGCCGATGCAAAGCAACACGAGGATGAGACTGCTCCGGGCATTGTCCAGAAGCAGGTCGATGCGCCCCTTCACAATCTTCGCGCGGTCATTCCAGAACTCGATGCTCACACCATCCGGCATGCGGTGGCGGGCCTCCTCGACGTACTTCTTCACATTCTCCGCGATGGTGATGGCGTTTTGGTTGCCCTCGCGCATCACATTCACCACCACACACCGTTTTCCGTTCAGGCGGGCATAGAGGAGGTTCTCATTGAAGCCGTCCTCAATTTTGGCGATTTCGCCCAGTGTGAGCTTGGAGCCATCCGGCCGCGTGAGGACCACCACATTCGCGTAGTCGTCGCCGGTGTAAGCTCGCCCCTTGGTGCGGATGGAAACGTCTCCGGACTCCGTGCGCACGACACCCGCAGGGAGGTCGATGGCGGCATTGCGAATCGCGGAACTGATGGACTCCAGCGTGAGACCGTACTTCCGCAGCGTCTCCTCGGAGACTTCGATGGCGATCTCAAGAGGCCGTGAGCCAGCCAGTGACACGTAGGAAATGCCAGGCTGGGAGGCGAGCTCGTCCCGCACCTGCTCGCCGAGACGGCGCAGATCACGCTCGCTCATGTCCGCCGCGATCACGACGGTGATGACCGAGCGCCTTTCATCCTCCACCTGAATGACGGGCTTCTCCGCCTCTTCCGGAAACTCAGGGATGGCGTCTGTGCGAATTTTGATATCCTCCAGCACCTGTCGAGGGTCAAGCCCCTCCTCCACCTCGACCCAGATAGACGCTCCGCTGGACGAAGCGAGGGAGTTGATCTCCTTGATGCCTGCGACCGTTGAAATGGCCTCCTCGATCTTGACGACGATCATCTCCTCGACCTCCTCCGGGTCGGAAGCCGGGTACGGGACGTTGATGTTGACCATCCGGGAGGGGATTTCCGGGAAGACCTCCAGGGGGATCTTTTCCGCCCAAAGCGTCCAGCCGCCGGCGACAATCACTGCAAGCATCAGCAGGTTGGCGGCGACACTGTTGCGGGCGAACCACGAAATCATGAAATGGGGGCGGTGGAGCACAGACCAAACCCGTGAAACGTGAAGCGGTTTCGCGGGAAGGGAGGGGGGAGAGGTTAGTTTGCATGGTTGGGGCGAAGGGTGCAACGTCCGTGTAAGCCATGACTGACGACTCAAAGCCTCCGATCATCCGGATGAATGAGCCCATCACCCTCGAAGATTGGGAGAAGGGGCGAGAGGCGCGCCGTCTGTCTGGGCTGAAAGTCGCCCCGGCATCCATTCGCCGGAAGGAAAGTTCGTCCGACAAGCGCCTCCGGGCGGCTTTTGGAGGGAAGCGGGCTCCGGTGCCGGACCAGCCCGACGAGACTCCCCCTCCCCAAGGCTGAACTGTCAGAACGAGGCCGTTGCGATCCCTCAGGTTGTCCGCATACTGGGCGAGACCCATGGACTGCCATACGCCCCTTATCCTCCCCTCCCTGCTCGCCGCTGATTTCGCCAATGTCGCCTCTGAGGTGAAGCGCGCTGAAGATGCCGGCGCCAAGTGGCTGCATCTGGACGTGATGGACGGGAACTTCGTGGACAATATCTCCTTTGGCCCGGCCATGGTGCAGGCAGTGAGGAAGCACACGGAAATGTTCCTCGACGTGCACCTCATGATCCACCGCCCGGACCACTATCTGGACCGTTTTGTGAAAGCCGGTGCGAACAACATCAGCATCCACGTGGAAGCGGAGTACAACACGGATGTGGAGACCACCCTGAAGCGCATCCGCTCCTCTGGTGTGCAGGCCGGACTGGTGCTGAATCCGGCAACCCCCTTTGAGGCGGTGAAACCCTACCTCGGCATGATTGACCTGCTGCTCATCATGACCGTGGTACCCGGCTTCGGCGGACAGGCCTTCATGGAGGCGGAGACCATGCCGAAGCTTCTGGAGGCGAAAAAATATCGCGACACCCACAACCTGCGCTACCACCTGGAGGTGGATGGCGGCATCTATGTGAACACGGCCCCCATCGCGAAACGACACGGCGCCAATCTCTTTGTCTGCGGGACCTCTGCCTACGGACCGCCCGATATGAAGGTCGCCATGGAAGGACTGGCAGCCGCCGTCAGCTAACCTTTACCCGCTGCCGCTGATTTTCATGCGACTCGCCCTTTTCCTCTCCCTCCTGCTGACCACTGCAACCATCGGCGTTTCCCAGGAGGGTGAGCCGGAGGAGAGGTGGCCAGATGCCTTCAGCCGTCAGTACAAGGGGACCATCGGGGAGAAGTTGGCGATCCAGATGCAACTCGAATGCGAACCGACCCGTGGTCTGCACGGGGGCGAATATGTCTTCCGCGGTCAGTACTGGTACGAGAGTAAGGGCACGCTCATCACGTTATGGGGCAATGACGCTGGCTGGCATGAGATTAAACTGGATGAACAAATCTACGCCGGTGCGAAGAAGGGCTATGAACAGACTGGCTCCTTCAGCGGCAAGCTGAACGATGACGGCACCATCAGCGGCACCTGGAGTGATGGCGAAGGCAAGAAGAAGCTGCCCTTCACGCTGACTCCCTTCGCACCCCAGGGCTCCGCCAGGATCAAGGTGCATGCGCTGGAGTCCTCCTGGCAGGAGCGCACGACGAAAGGCCTCTCCAGCCTGGAACATACCGCGACGGTGGTGGAGGTGAGCGGAGTCAAAGGCGCGGAGAAGATCAATCAGACGCTGCGCCAATCAGTCGTGGCCACCTTCAAGGAGGCGGAGGTCGAGGAAGACGGATCCCAGGAGGAGGCATCCAAAAAGAAGAAACCGGAGAAACCCGCCACGCTGGAGGACATCAGCAAAGCGATGCTGGCAGAGCGTGATGACGACATGATCGCGAATCAGGAGAAGTGGAGCCTGAACTACATTTCCGGAGTGCGGCTGAATGCGAATGGCGTGCTTTGCACCGAACACATCACTTCCGACTACATGGGCGGCGCACATCCCAACAGCGTCACTGAGTTTCACACCTTCGACACGAACACCGGCGCTGAACTCACCCTGGCAGCACTCTTCAAGCCAGAGTTCTTGAAAGCGCTGCCAAAGCTTGGGGTGGAAAAGTTGCACAAGGCAGAAGGCTTGGCACCCGCTGAAGAAATTGGTCCAGACGCCGGTCTCAGCCTGGGCGAGGTAGAATACGAGGAAGGCAAGTTCACCTGGTTCCTCTCACCCGGCGGTTTTGTGGTGCACTTCAATCCCTATGAAGTCTCCGCCTATGCCCGCGGCAATGTGCAGTACACCATTCCGTGGATGGAGTTGAAACCCTGGCTCACGGAGAAGAGTCCGCTGCACAAGTTCATCCCGTAGTGGCCCTGGGAGCGCTGGCTCCCAGCTGGCGTCATTGTCAGCTCAGCCATTCACTCCACCATCTCCACCTTCACCTCACAGGTGGAGCTGCGACCATGATCGTCCAGCACATGGAGCTTCCATGAGCCTGCCGTAGCTTTCCAGAGCAAGGATTCTGCGGGCGTGCTGCTGCCCAGGAACTTCGCTCCTGCAAACCAGAAGATGGTGCGCACACCGGCGGACGTCTCGGCTCGAAGTGGAATGACCTGCTTGCTGGAGTCATTCACCCGCAATGAATACGTCAGCCTCGGTTGTGGCGACACGATGCGCGGGATGTCTTGTGACTGTGCGGCGCGCAGGGCCACGGTGCTCGCTTCCAACGGAGGTGCCTCACGACGCGGCACGCCTGCCAGTCGGAAGAGCGCCAGCATGTCGGGCGGCCAAAACTCATACACTTCGCGGCGCAGGTCGCGCTTACCGTCATCGGCGATGACGCGCAGGCCGGTGCCCTGGTCGATCAGCACTTCACGATGGATATCACACGGCGCGATGGGCGACTTCCCAGGAATGAACCAACCCATGCGGCAGTGCTGGCAGTGCGGTGTGGGGATTTGTCCGGATACAGCGCAGAGTTGCACTTCACGCACGCCCTCCGGTGGCACGTCGCGATGCCACGGAAGGCGCAGGCGATGGAAGATTTCGAAGAGCAGGGGTGCCGCGCATTTACGCGCGATGAAGGAGGGATTGGATTTGCCGTTGAAGTTCCCGATCCACACCACGCACACATATTCACCGCGAATGCCTGCGGCCCAGGCATCGCGGAAGCCGTGGGAGGTGCCAGTCTTCCATGAGATGGTGGGGTCGCTGAGTCCGGCTTCCTCTTCACGTGAAGCGAGCATGCGGCGCACGAGGAAGCAGGCTTCGGGAATGAGGAGTGCGTTTCCGGAAGGGTGCGAAACAGGGGCCGCGTGAGAATAGCGCAACGCACGGGGAGTGCCATCCGTAGCCAGCATGGCGTACATGGAAGCCAGTTCTTCCATGCTCACCTCGGCGCCACCGAGGGGAAGCGAGAGGCCATAGTGGTCTGCGGGACGCGGCAGGGAGACGCCCGCCTGTTTCAGGAAACCATAAAGGCCCGGCTCGGCCAGCTTTCGCGTGAGGGCGACCGCGGGAATGTTGCGACTTCGGAAGAGTGCATCCTCCGCGGAGATGGGACCGGTGAATTCGCGGTCGAAGTTCTCGGGGTTGTAGTCACCGAAAGCGACCTGGCCATCACGCAAGAGGCTGCGCGGGTGAAGGAGGCCCTGTTGCAGAGCGAGCGCATAGATGAAGGGCTTCAATGCGGAGCCGGGTGAGCGGCGGGCGGTGATGCCATCGACTTGGCCTGAGATGTCCACATTCAGGAAACTGGCGGAGCCTGCATAGGCGAGCACCTCGCGAGTGGGAGCGTGCACGAGCAAGGCACAGGCGTTGGTCATACCGACCTCGCGACGCACGGAGAGATAGTCGCGAAGCGAGCTCTCGATCTGCTTCTGCATGCCGAGATCGATGGTGGTGGAGAGAGGGGGATACTGGATGGTGCCGGGTGTCGTGGCGTCTGCCAACAAGCGGCGAGCGAGGTGTGGGGCCTCGCGGGGAGGCTTGGCTTCTGGCTGCAGGACGAAAGTGGCATCGAGTCCGTCTGCGCGCAGGCCATGAGCTTCCTGCCAACGCTGCCAGAGGCGGAACTGGGCAGCGGCAAGGGCATCATTGCCTCCGGAGATTTTCGGTCGACGCCGCGTGGGGCTCTGGGGCAGCACGCTGAGGCTCACGGCTTCTCGTGGTGTGAGATCTTTTGCGGACTTCCCACACCAGAGCAGTGATGCTGCGCCGATGCCCTCCACGTTGCCTCCGTAGGGGGCGAGATTGAGATATGCCTCCAGGATTTCTTCTTTCGAATAGTGCCTCTCGAGTTGCAGTGCCCGCAGCATCTGGACGAATTTTCCTGAGAAGGATTTCGTGGAGAGGTCATAGCGAAGTCGCGCCAGTTGCATCGTCACGGTGGAGGCACCGCCACGTCGCGTACCCGTCACCACACCCCAGCAAGCACGGCCGAGCGACAGTGGATTGATTCCCGGGTGCGAATGGAAGTGCCGGTCTTCCAGGAGCAGTGTCGCCTCGATGAGATCCGGACTGATCTCCGCGAGTGGGGTGTGCAGACGGTAGCGGGCATCCCCAGCCAGCGTGAGATGGATTACCTTGCCGTCACGGTCGAGTAATGCGCGAGAGAAGGTGAGGCCGGGAGGGTAGAGAGCGGGTTTGGGGCAGAGGGCGTAGGCGAGGAGGCAGCCCAGCAATAATACCGCGAATCCGGCAGTCCCCTTCCGAACCCAGCGACGTTTCCAAACACTAGAACCCACTGCCCTCAGAACTCCCTTCATCTTTGCCAGTGCCTTGGAACTCGCTGTCTGAAAGACAGCAGGAGCCCAGCCCAGGGTTAGGGAGCCTGAGCGACCGACACCCTGGGTATGCCAGGAACGGAATCGCGCTCTGAAAGAGCGCAGGAGATGGTCAATCCCAGACATAACGTTCGTCGAATTCGACGTCGTGTTTCCTCAGGAAGGCGCGGAACTCGTCTTGAAAGGAGTGTTTTTGGTGGTGTTCGCGTTGATTGCGGATGTATTCGCTCACAGCATCCACGTTAGAGGAACTCACGGAGAAGGCTCCGTAACCGTGCTGCCAGTAAAAATCACGGAACTGGACGTGTTGTCCACGAAGCCAATTCGTGGAACCCTTCTTCAAGTCTCGCACCACATTGCTGATAGTCGCGGTCCGTGACAGGAGAAACAACAAGTGCGCATGATCAGGCTCCGTGTTGATTTCCACGGATGAACAATCCGCCTCACGCAATACCCCACCCATGTAGTCGTGCAGCGCGGGACGGATTTCGTCCGGCAACACGCGCACGCGATCTTTCGTGGAGAAGATCAAGTGGAGGTAAACCTTGGCGAGGGACTGGGCCATGACGGGGTATACTACAACTCCTGCGCTCTTTCAGAGCGCCATGCTTTCCACCGCATACCCAGGGTGTCGGTCGCTTAGGCTCCCTAACCCTGGGCTAGGCTCCTGCTGTCTTTCAGACAGCGAGCTTCGGTAAGCTTGCGTGCCTATCATGAATACGCACGCTGAGCTCGAGTTCTCACTGCGAGGGAGACGAGTTCTCGGAAGGCACGAGATGAATGAATCGACGCTCATTTGTACTTTCCAAACTACTGCGCCGCCTCCACCACCAGCTTCCCTCCGAGGGCACGACCCTTGAAATTCTGGTCGTACATCGACTCGGCATACACTGGCGGTATCACAAAAGTGCCGGCGGCGATGGGTTTGATGCGGTAGGTGAAGACCTGGACGTCGCCTTTGCGCACGTTGGTGAAGAAGACGTTTCGGTCTTCGCGGACCTCTACGAAATCGGCACCGGGCATGGTGTTGCGGCCGGGGCGCAGGGTGCCCTGCTCCACTTCGAAACTGCCGGGGAGCAGATCCAGCAGGGCCACGTTTGTCTGGTCTTCGGGACTGATGTTTCGGATTACCAGTTTCACGGTGGCGCTCTGACCGACCTTCAGCTTTTCAATCGGCTTGCCATCTTTATCCATAAGCTCACGGAAGACTTCGAAGCCGTCTGTGATCTTGTCCTTGGCATCCCCCTTCTCGAACCCTGCTTCCACCACTTGGTAGAAGGCGCCGAGGTCTGAGTTGCCCTGATCCAGGTTGAACCGAATCGTGCCGGCATTGGCGCCAAAGGGCACATTCAAGATGCCCGCACTGGGTGGCACCAACAGCTTCGGCTCCACACCGGCGGCGCGGGCCACTTCGGTGATGCTCAGTTTCACATCGGACTTCTTCGCCAATGCGGTGTAGGCCTTGAGGGCCATGATGCTGGTGGCGCTGCTGATGGTATTGAAGCGATGCTTCGCGATTGGCTCCGTGATGACGGCGAGATCCTTGTAACCGAAATCACCCGCGATGTTCGGGAAATGGCGGCACATCAATGCAAAGGCCTGAGCATTGCGGACCTGCGGATCACTCCACCAGCCACCGAGCCAGCGTTCGAAGAACGGCTTGGGATCAGACTTGCGACGATACAGGTCCATGAGCGTGCGGCCTTCTTTCTCCTGCTTCAGCAACATGTAGGTGCTGGCAAGGTAGGCGGCGCTCAAGGTGCCCTCCCACTTGTCCTTGTACTCCTTCTCCAGCGTGTCACGGAGATTGAGCACCTGGTTCGTGGTGACTTCGCCGTTGCGCGTGAGCAGGTAGATCGCCGCCGCCTGGAAGTTCGCTTCTTCGAGGTTCGCTGTCTTGGCGCGGGCCATCTGCTTCATGCGATTGCGTGCGGCATCGAGGATGTCGCTCGGCACGGCATAGCCGGCATCGCGGGCTTCGGTGAGAAACTCGGTGACGTACACACTCAGGAAGTCCGGTTTGGCATCGCAGAAGCCGTCCCAGTAGCCGAAGCCACCGTTGCCGTGCTGTCGCGTACGCAAGAGCATGAAGGCAGCATCGAGTTGCTCGTTCGCCTCGGCCTTGTCGAAGCCGAAGTCGACTTCATCTGCGAGCAGCAGACGCGACATGGCGCGACTGGTGATCTGCTCCGAACAGCCGTAGGGATACTCGCGCAGGTAGGACTCCAGGCCGCGTGCCAGGCCGAGTGGCGCCGTGCTCACCGTGGCCGAGGTCTTTCGGAACTCGGGGAACATGTCACGGTTCACCGCGATGTCCTGCTTCCCAAGCCGGAAGTAACCGCTCTGCACATGCGTCATGTACGGCGTCGCGGGGCGCACGCTCAGTGTTGTGGATCGCTTCGCCTCTTCCCCACCGGCACTGGCGTGAAAGGTGAGCTCAGCGCCACCCAGTTCCCCCTTCACGCGCACCTTGAAGCGCGCCGTGGCTTCCTTACCAGGACCCACTTCCAGATTGCTCTCCAGCGGAGGCAGCACTACGAGATGCTCGGTGCCCTCAACCTTCAAGGCGATGGTTCCCGGTGCGGACGGACCTTCCAGGTTGTTCGCCACGGTGAGGCTTGCGGTGAATTCATCTCCCGGGGCGGCGAAGAAGGGCGCATTCGGCGTGAGCACGAACGGTCCTTTCACCGTGGCCTGAGCCTGGGCGGTGCCCACGATGTCCTCCGACACGGCTACAGCCATGATCTTCAGGCTGCCAGCAAAGTAGTCGGGCACATCATAGGTCACTTCCTGGCGGTCCGGGCCGCACTCTACAAGGCCACTCCAGAAGACGACGGGCGCTTCCTTGCGACGCTTGAAGGGATTGAGGTGCATCTTCAGCGCCACGTCTTCACTACCGCCGAAGGCCTTCTGCTTCATGAGCTGGCTGAATTCCGGCAAGATGAGATCGAGGATCTGCTCGCTCTCCACTTCGAGCGCGCGCTTGCGCATGAAGTGCTTCAGTGGATCCGGCAGCTTGTAGTTAGTCACCTGGTGGATGCCTTCATCCACGGCATACACCACGATGCGTCCCGGTTTGGTCGTCTTGAAACCGATGGTCATGGTGGTGCCGGGCTTCACGCGCTGCGGTGCATCCAGTTCCACGAGCATGCGACGCTTGTTCTCATCCACAGCGAAAGGCTGCACGGCATAGCTCAAAGGACTGGTGAAGACCTCCGGTGAATCCAAGGCACGCACGAAGGAGACGTTCACGTAACCGGTGCCCTCCAGGCCTTCCGGCACCATGATGCTGTGGGTTGCGCTGGGCGTGCCCTGCTTGATCCACTGCCAGCCGAGCACACGGTCACGCTCAATGGTTGCCAGACCAGCTCCCGTGAATGGCGCACGCAGGCTGAACTCCAGCGGCTGACCGCTCTGCAGGCTCGTACGCGCCAGCTTCATTTCCAGCTCGGCGTCACGTTCCAGGCTGCGCTCGGCGTCACCCTTGCCTACCACGGTAAAGGCGGTGGCGCACACCACGTTCCCTTCGCCATCGCGCAGCTCGAAGCGGTACTCACCCGCCTTGTTCGTCGGCAGGGTGAAGCTCGCACCATCGGCGGCCAGCGGCAGAGCGCCTTCGCTGATGGACTGCTCCCGCTTCGTGGAGACGTAGGCGTAGTTGCCGTTCTCCTGCTTGGTGAGCACGGACACATGCTTGATGTGCAGGATGTGCTGCGTCAGGCCGGGCACGGCCAGCAGGCTCTGGTCCGGCCCCACTGCGATCATCTTCAGGCTGCGTGGTGTATCCAATCCTATGTAGGAAAGGTCGCCATCTGCCTTCCAGCCGACCACATACGGCAGCGGCGCCACCAGGAAGGTCTGCGCGCCACGCACGCTGCGCCCCCCATCCGGCTCGAACCCTTCCGTGAAAAACTCCGCGCTGAAGACACCGTCGCTGAAGCGCTCCAGAGCCAGGTTGAAGACGGCGTTGCCATTGTCATCCGTGGTCTGCTCGCCGAGTTGCACCTCCGTGCCTGCAGCGGCGGATTCGTTGTCCTGCTCCTCCTCGTCTTCATCCTTCAAGCGATTGTGGAAGGTGAAGTCGGGAAATTTCGGGAAGGAGAAGTTCGCGGGATCCAGCGTGAGCTTGGCCGTCACGCGACGCTTCGCGGCGGGCATGCCGAAGAGTGTCTGTAGATTGATGGTGGCCTTCACATCACCCGGCTGCACCCAGGCGAGTCCCGGAGGCGTGCTCAGGGTGACGCCCAGCTTCATGCGGTCCGGCTGGAAGTCCTCCACGCGGAAGCCTGTCCGGCTTAGCAGGATGCGATTCCCCTCATCGTCCGGGTTCGGCAGCAAGTAGAGTCGCGCGGTGTAGGTGCCAGTCGGCGACTCTTCTGCGGTCTCCACTTCTGTATCAAAGAAACCGTCTTCACTGAGGGCTATCTGCTGGGTATCGAGCAGTTCCTCTTTCGAGTCACGCACCTCCAGTACGAGGGGCAACCCATCCAGCTGGCCAGCCCAGTCGCGGCGCTTGGCAATGCCGCCCACGTGTACCTTGTCACCCGGGCGATAGACGCCACGTTCGGTGAAGAGAAAGCCATCCAGCGCTTCCTTTTCTGAGGCGAGAACACCTTCGATATCGAAGCGCGAGAAATCCAGCAGACGATCCGGCCGATGGAAGGGCAAGAAGGCCACATCATTCCCCGAGCGGGCGATGACACACACGGGCAGCTTCTCACGACGGAAGTGCTCCACGTTCGGCACGCTGGCGTGACCCTGCGCATCCGTGGTAGTTTCATGCAGGAACTCGCCATTCTTCGCCAGCGTGATGATCTTCACCTCCGCCGCGGGTTCACCCTTCATCAGGCTCTGCACGAAGATCTCACGCGAGGCATCCGCATTCCGCTTTTGCAGAATGCCAAGATCGGTCACGAGGATGAAGCGACTCGCCGCCACATTCTCACCCACGCGCACCCACTTGGCCTCGGCTTCCTCGGAGTCCGTGCCCACATCCTCGCCTTCTTCGTTCTGCTGCTCATCTTCGTTGCGCTCGCGCACGCCTTCCACGGTCAGGAAGAAGAGACCGCGCGAGGCATCCGGATCATTGGTGTCCTGGGAGTTCAGTGCGTTGGTGAAGTCAAAGGTGCTGTAGTTCGCCTGGTATTCATTCGGCATCACCACGTCGCGCACTTCGCGGTGCACGCGGGAGATGTTGTACTCATCGAAGTCCGTTTTCCAGTAGGGCGACTCGAAGTCACCACCCGTGAGCCGGGCGAGGTGATTGATCTGGCTGAAGGGCACGCGAGCGAGTGTGATGCGCAGGTGCTGCACACCACGGTATTTCAGGCTCAGCTTCTTTTCCCCGTTCAGGGCCAGCACGCCACCGGCACCCTGGATTTCCACTTCCTTGGGAAGCTCCGGCACATCATCCAGAGCGAGGTGTTCCTTGCCCAGGCGGAAGCCGCCGAGGGCCTGCACACCATTGGTGATGCGTACAAAGAGACGCCCCACTCCGGGCGGCTGCATCTTGAAGGCGTGCATCGCGGCCATGGGAGCGTCTTCATCCTTCTCTGCCTCCACGCGCTTCAGCGGGATGGGCTTCGAGGCGCTGATGACCGCCGGGGTGATCTCACCCGTGTTCGGCCAGTCATAGTCTTCCACCGCAGGACCCGCCGGGCTGGCGGCTTTGTCCTTGGGCAAGAGCCAGACGGAGACATGTTTCTCCAGTTCTTCCCCTGTGACATAGCCGGTCGTTTCCAGGAAGAGGAACTGCTCGGGCTCACCCTCTTCCGTGCGCACGATGTCGGTGCGTACTTCCTTGATGAAGAAACCGGTGGTCACGTCGGGCACACGCACCTTCGTGGTGACACCCGTTTCGGTCACTGCTCCGCCTTGGGTATTGGCGAGCCCTTTCGTGAGGGTCACGTTCACAAAGTCTTCCTTCTCCGGAACCGCAATGCGCGTCGTGCGCACATAGTACTCCCGCTGATGCGCCCCTTCCGTCACGGTGAAGAAGGTATCGGGGGTCTTGCCCCCGTAGTTGAAGATGGGCGTCTTCCCCAGCACGTCGAGAGTGATGTGTTTCTCCACCTCATCCTTCGTCACCGGGTGGCTGAAGTTCAGGTTCACCGTGATCTGGTGCACCGAAGGGTCCTTCGGGTCCGTGTAAAACTCACTGCTCGTCACCTTGGCCACGAGCGGCGGGGTGGTGAATTTCCACTGTGCCTCCTTGAGCTTTGTGGCAGGAGGCAGGGTTTCCTTGTCAAAGGACACAGTGTACTCGTTAGCAGCGGGCCAGTAGTCCTGCGAAGTCTGGAAGACGAGTTTCTTGTCCGTCACCCATTTCCACTCGCCGGGCATGGCAGGCTTCATGGTCACGCCCTTGGTGGCGGCTTTGCCCACGGATTCCAGAGGGGCGATGGAGCTGGAGAAGTCCAGCACCACGGGCTGCACGACCGGTTTGTTCTTCACGATGGGCGTGACGCCCGGAGCCACGAGCTTGCTGGTGATTTCCCGAATCTCCACCAGTGGCGTGGGTCGCGATTTGTATTTCTCCACCCAATGGTACCACCCGTATCCACCCGCGATCGTCACACCCGTCGCTACAATGATCGATGCCCAAACGCCGGGGCCCCGGCGCATGCTATCAAGGACACTTCCGCTGGTGGACACGAGCCACCCGGGAGGCTGGTACTTGAAATCTCCAAAGACCGCGCGGGAAAGCCGTCCCCAGTTGCGCGGCATCAACAAAGCCAGATGTCGGAACATATAAAGTCTTCCGAGTGGATGTAGTACTGCATCCGGCAGTGACAGCAAGAAACGCAGTAGGGAAATGTTTTTACAATTGGGTGCTTTCGGAAGCCTCGCCTTCCGCTTGACCCCGCCACGGATCGTCCGAAGCTGACATTCTTTCCCTCTCCCCTTCCATGAAAGCGCTCACCCTCACTGCCCCCTCCGAGTTTGAATTTGGCGACGCCCCGGCTCCCCAGCCTGCCGCCGGACAGGTGCTGGTGGATGTGAAGGCCTGTGGCATCTGCGGCAGCGACCTGCATGGCATGGATGGACGCAGCGGCCGCCGCATCCCCCCCATCATCATGGGCCACGAAGCCGCTGGCGAAATCAGCGCCGTGGGTGAAGGCGTGAGCGACTGGAAGGTGGGCGACCGCGTGACCTTCGACTCCACGGAATACTGCGGCGAGTGCCCCGACTGCAAGGCGGGCTTCGTGAATCTCTGCAAAAACCGCCGCGTGCTCGGCGTGTCCTGCGGCGACTACCGCCGCCACGGCTGCTTTGCCGAGCAGGTGGTGCTGCCCCAGCACATCCTTTTCAGCATCCCGGACGCCCTCAGCTATGAAAAGGCGGCCTTCGCTGAGCCGGTGAGCATCGCGCTGCACGCGGTGAACCTGGCGCCGAAGCCCAACCAGGGCGCCATGGCCACCACCACCCGGCAGGAATGCGCCGTGGTCGTGGGCGCTGGCTTGATTGGCCTCCTGGTACTACAGGCGCTGAAGGCGCGCGGCTGGTCCCGCGTGTATGCAGTGGACCTTGATGACTCCCGTCTCGCCCTGGCGAAGAAGCTGGGTGCGGAGGAAGTCTTCAATGCCAAGGAGGAGAACCTTGCCGCCAAGCTGAAGGAACTCGGCGGTGGCGATGGTCTCGATGCCAGCTTCGAAGTGGTGGGCGCAGCCCAGCCTCTGGACTTGGCCATCCGCAGCGTGCGCAAGGGTGGCACCGTGGTGCTGGTGGGCAACCTCCAGCCGAATACCCCCTTCCCCCTGCAGGAAGTCGTCACCCGCCAGATCACCCTGCGCGGCTCCTGCTCCAGCGCCGGTGAGTATCCGGAAGCCATTGAGCGCATCCAGGATGGCAGCATCCAGGTCGAGCCCCTGCTCAGCATCGTGGCCCCCCTGAGCGAAGGCGCCCAGTGGTTCCACAAGGGCGTGCAGCCGGGAAATGGGCTGCTCAAGGTGGTGCTGAAGCCTTGAGGTGATTTCACCTCAGGGACGGAAATCCCACTGATTTTTAGCCGCAAAAAAGACGCAAAAAACACAAGAGGGATGGCCTCTTGGGTGGCGCTGCACCACTTGAGGTAGCAGTACCCAGCACCGATCCCTTTTGAGTTTTTTGCGTCTTTTTGCGGCTAACTCGGTCTGGTCAACATGCCCACACACGTGAACATGCCGACCGACTCTCAACGTCACTACGGCTTGTAGTAGCGGCCCATGTACTTGAGGATTTCCGCGCGGAGTTCTTCGCCGTCGATCAGCCCGCTGTGGCGCCAGATGACGCTTCCGTCCGGGGCGACGAGGACGGTGTGGGGCAGCGGGCCGGGCCACTCGGGATCGAGGGCTTTCACGAGGGCGTCCGGGCTGGGGCCGGTGTAGATGTAGCTGTTGGTGGTGCGGTTCTCCGCCTTGAGGGAGGCTTTGATTTTGTCCGGCATGGCGGCCTGATACTTCTCCAGGAAGGTCTTCACCTGATCCTTCAGCTGAGGGCGGTCCATGCTGATGGTGATCATCTCAAAGTCACGCAGGCCGAACTTGCGGGCGGTCTTGGCCAGCTCGGGAAACTCCTCCACACACGGCGCGCACCACGTGGCCCAGACATTGAAGAGGCGGACTTTCTTGGTGCCGTTCTTGCGCAGGGCGGCGACGCCATCAGCATCGATGAGTTCCACGTCCACGGTGGCCTTGGCCCATTTCTCGTCATCCACGGCGACGGCGGATTTTTTGGTGAGCCACTTGGTGGAGCAGCCATGGGGACGCGTCTCCGCCACCGGGACGGGCTTGCCTGCCAACAAAGCTTCAATGGCATTCTGCGCACTCGGCGTCTTCACGGAACCTTCATCGACGAAGCGCGAGTCATCGAACTCACCCTTGTAGGCCAGCTTCCGCTTGCCATCGAAGATGAAGATGTGGGGAGTCGCGAGGCAGCCGTACGCCATGGCCATCGCCTGGGTCTCGCCGTCGTAGAGGTAGGGGAAGTTGAAGCCCTGCTCCTTCGCGTGCAGCTTCATCTCGGGGAAGCTGTCGTTGTATTTGGAATAGCCCAGCTCATCCGGACGCAGACCCACCGGGTTATTTGGATTCACCGCCACAAAAGTCACCCCCTTGTCCTTGGTCTGCTCCACCAGCTTTTTCAGGCGTCCTTCGATGGCTTGCGATTCTGGGCAGTGATTTGAGATGAAGGCGATGACCAGAATCTGCGCGTCCTTGTAGCTATCCAGCGTGTGCGTCTTGTCATCGATGCCCGACAACGAGAAGGGCGGGGCGACATCGCCGATGGCCAGCTCACGGAAGGCTTCGGGCATGCCGGAGGATTTTTTCTTGGCAGGAGCGGGGGCCGATGGAGAAGCCGGAACTGGTGCAACCGATTTTGGAGGCTCCGATTGGGCGGAAAGCACCCCGCCAACAAGTGAAGCAGCCAGCAAATAGAAGAGTCGGACATTCATGATCATAGGGGGCGGGCGAAGAGCCAGACACACTTGGCTTAGCGAGAGGAAATCAGAAAAAGAGGTGCAATGCCAACCATCATTCCAACGACGTTCAAGGTGAAGAAAATCGCCCTCGGAACGCGAGCCCTGACCTGCCGTTCGACTTTGTGCATAGAAATGCAGCTGAACACCAAGGTCACCGGCGCTCCATATAGGGACACTATCTCGACCATCCCCCAGAACGAGTAAGGCAGCTTGGACCACACCATGCTGTCTGCGGTGTATGACATGGCTATCGCCGCCACCGTCCCAAGCGTAGCGACACAACTCGCTACAAGCCACCCAAAGGTGGATGATTCAGAGAACGATCCATCTCTTCTGCGCATGGTATCCGCGCCATTTTATACCTCAAACTCATCCGCCGGGTCAAACGGCGGCATGGGCACATTGATGATGCGGAGGTTTCCCACGGCGCGGTGCACGCAGCCGGGGCGGATCATGATGCTGGTCATCGGCTTGAGCGGGATGCGTTCGCCATCCGCTTCCAGATAGCCTTCGCCCTCCAGCACGATGTAGATCTCCGTCATCTTCTTGTGGTAGTGGAGCTTGCTGTCCACGGAGATGTCCGTGAGGTGCACACTGGCGAGGGTATTCCAGGGTTCCTTGAAGGCCCGGCGCGCCTGGCCGCAGGGACATGGCGTTGGCGGAATGTCATCGAGCTGGGCAACGGCGAAACGCTTCTGGCCGGAAGCTACAGAGACCGGAGCAATGTCGGGGGAAGTGGCAGACATGATGACCCAACGAAGCAGGGGCGGGTGATTTCACAAGGAAGAGTGAAATCCGGGTATCCAGTAAACAGTGTTCAGTAATCAGTATTCAGAAGCTTCCCTCTGATTACTGACTTACTGTTTACTGACCTACTGAATACTTCGGCGCTGCTACTTCACCGGCTTCACGGTCCGCTTCAGCGTAAACGGAGCGCTCAATTCCAGCGCTGTGCCCGGGGGCAGCTTCGGGTCATTGGCTTTCGCGCCGGAGACCTTGAGCGTGCCTTGCAGGTTCATTTCCACATCGACCATGTCGCGAGGTTCGCGCCAGATGTCCCCCTGCACATCCAGCGTGATGGTGGCGGGATTTTTCTCGCTGGGGGCGATTTTGAAGAAACCGGTCACTCCAAGCCGGGCGCAGCGGGAGCCAGCCTTTTCCTCTACGTCCACGAAGGTGAAGTTCAGGTCGATGGTCAAGGGCGACGCCGTCTTCCCATTTCCCTTGGTGAGAAAGGTGGTGTCCGCCTTCCACGTCTCACCCTTTTTCCGGGCCTGGGTGCCATAAAGGTAAGGCCAGAGGGCGAGCAGACCGGTGCGACCGGCGAAGGCATCGAGTGCCTTCTGTTCCTCCTGCGAAGGCTTCACGTCCTTGAACTCGAACTTCCACGCATCTTGTTCCTTCTTCCCGAGCATCTTCTTGCCTAGCAGCACACCGCCCTGCATTTGATCTGCTGTCTGCCCGAGAAAGGCGAGCGTGCCCTGCAGGGTGCTCTCCTGCATCCGGGCCTCCTGCCTGCCCACGCCGGTGTGCTTCCGCTCCACGATCTCGTGAAAGCTGAAGTATCCGCCACCATCAATGGCTTGATTCCCGGAGCCCACACTGATCTTCATCCCAGCGACTTCCATGCTGACGTCCTCCTGCCAGGTGGATCCGCGTTGAGGCTCCTGCGGTCGCCAGAGCACGGCGGACTGGGAGAAACACGGGGTGGCCAAAAAAATGGTGAGCGCCGTGATGAGGAGCAGGTGGGAAGGCGGAAGCATGGACGCGAACAGGTCGGAAGTCAGGGAGTCAATGTTCAACGGGGATGACGTGGTGCGTGAGAACATGGTTACTGTGGGCCGGAATCAGAAACCTCGCGCTTGCAGTCGTGGCAGTCACCGCCACGGTGGGCAGCGATGCCTGATACCCCCGCGCTCGAAGTGAAAGACGTGCACCGCCGCTACCATCTGGCGGGGCATGAACTGCATGTGCTCAAGGGCATCTCGCTCCGGGTCGAGCCAGGCGAAAAGGTCTTCCTCTGCGGCGCGTCTGGCTCGGGCAAGACGACACTGCTGTACATCCTCGGTGGGCTGGAGAGGCCTACTGAGGGGGATGTCTACATGTCCGGCCAGCCCATGTATGCCGCCAGCAAGAACAAGCGGGCCCAGATGCGAAACACCGGCCTCGGCTTCGTCTTCCAGAACTACCACCTGCTCCCGGAGCTCACCGCCTTGGAGAATGTGATGCTCCCCTCCCTCATCAAGGGCAAGCCCACCGAATCGCGGGCGAAGGAGCTGCTGGGGCGCGTGGGTCTGGGCCAGCGTCTGGATCACCTCCCCACAGAGCTCTCCGGCGGCGAGCAGCAGCGCGTGGCCCTGGCCCGCTCCCTGATCAATGATCCCCCCATCCTTCTGGCCGACGAACCGACGGGAAACCTGGATGCCGCGACGGGAAAGCAGATCATGGATCTCCTTTTCGAAATCGTGAGTGAATCCAAGAAGACTCTCGTGGTAGTGACCCATGACGCCACCCTCGCCGAACGCGGCGACCGGAAGCTGGTGATCAAGCAGGGACAGCTGGAGGGGGGCATCGATCTGGGGAAGTCCTGAGTGGTTTCGTGCAGAAAACCGCCGACCTCGCGCCAGAGGGAAATGGTCGGTGGGGTCAAGAGCCGGGCAAATGAGAAACAGTCCCCCAGATTCACCGGTATGACAGGCCACACCGGGCTTGCACTTCTGGCTACTTCAGGCATCCTTCGCCCCTCCCATGGCCAAGCCCCTTCTCATCTACCTCGATGGCAACCTCGTTCCGGAAACGGAGGCGAAGATCAGTGTGTTCGATCACGGTCTGCTTTATGGCGATGGGGTCTTTGAAGGCATCCGCTTTTACAATGGCCGTGTGTTCCGCCTGACGGAGCACCTCAACCGTCTGTACGAGTCCTCCAAGTCCATCCTGCTGAACGTGCCCCTCACCTTTGAGGAGATGGAAAAGGCCACGCTGGATACCATCGCCGCCAACGGCCTGCGCGACGGCTACATCCGCCTGGTGATCACCCGTGGTGTGGGTCCCCTGGGGCTGAACCCTTACCAGTGCCCAAAGGCGAGCGTGTTTGTCATCGCCAGCAGCATCTCCCTGTATCCGCAGGAGAAGTATGATTGCGGTCTCACCATGGTGACCTGCGCCACGCGCCGCCCCACGGTGGCTGCACTCAGCCCGCAGGTGAAATCGCTCAACTACCTGAACAACGTGATGGCCAAGATCGAGGCCATCCAAGGTGGCGGCGAAGAAGGCGTGATGCTCAATGAACAGGGCTATGTGGCCGAGTGCACGGGCGACAATCTCTTCCTCGTGAAGCGCGGTGAAGTCTTCACCCCGCCCATCTCCGCCGGTGGCCTTGATGGCATCACCCGCCGCGCCGCCATGGACCTGCTCACGGAAATGGGTGTGCGCATCCACGAGGTGAACATGACCCGTCATGACATCTTCACCGCGGATGAGTGCTTCCTCACCGGTACTGCCGCTGAGGTCATCGCCGCCGTGGCGCTCGACCGCCGTCTCATCGGCGATGGCAAGCCGGGCCCGCTCACGCAGAAGCTCGTGGCGAAGTTTAAGGCGCTGGTAAACTCCACCGGCACTCCGGTGACGTATCCAGTTTGATGGGTGATGCGTTAGCATCTAGTAGTAGGACAACGTAAGCCGCCTCGTGCGATACACGTGCCGTCCTGCTGCGTTCCTTTCTGTCACTCTCATCCTCCTACGCGCCTCCTTCCATGAAATGTGACATGTGTGACAACGAAGCCACCGTCTTCCTGACCCAGATCGTGGATGGGAAGATGACCAAGGCAAATCTCTGCGAGAAATGCTCGAAGGAGAAGGGTGTCACCGATCCTGCGGGCTTCCAGCTCGCGGACTTCCTGCTGGGCACTGGTCAGCAGAAGAAGAGTCGCGCTGCCGCCGTGGAAGATGATACCCTGGCCTGCCCGGCCTGTGGCTTCACCCGTGCCCACCTCAAGAAGATTGGCCGCATGGGCTGCCCCGAGTGCTACCACACCTTTGCCGACGATCTGGAAAACATGCTGCGCGCCATGCACAAGGGCACCCGGCACGTGGGCAAGGTGCCAGGCAAGCAGCCCGCCTTCTCCTCATCTGCGCCGGCGAGGGAGGAAATCGGCAGACCAGCCCCCGTGGCCACGGCACCACCGCCTCCTGCACCCAAGCCTGTGAGCCCCAAGAAACGCATGGCCGACCTCAAGGCTCAAATCGAGCGGGCAGTCGCGGAAGAACGCTTCGAGGATGCTGCCAAGCTGCGGGATGAAATCCGGGCTCTGGAGAGCGAAACCCAGGCCTGAGGTGAAATGCCGGGGGCAGGTGGCAAATTTCCTGCAACAAAGGCCCGGCAGGTGAGTTAAATTGGGCAGTCATGGAACCCTTCTCGAAAGACGATCCGCTTCACAAGCTCCTCGGCAAAAGCCGGGTGGCGGAGCCTCGTCCCAACTTCACACAGAACGTGTTGCGCGCCGTCCGGCAGGAACCCCAGAGGATGGGTTTCTGGGAGCGCTGCCGTGCGTGGCTGGAGGAGGAAAGTGCCTTCAAGAAGCTCAACCATGGTGTTTTGGCCACTGCTGCCGTCCTAACCTTGTCGCTGGTGGTCTGGAAACAGACCGACACGTCTGCGGGCAACCGTACTGATGTGGCAGCTTCCAAGTCAGCTACCTCCAGTGAAGCAGTGGAAGCAGTCTCTACTGCGGATGTGCCTGTGGAAGCTGTGGTGGCCTCAGAGCTGGAGAGTCTGGATCACCTGAGCGTGATGCTGGCCCAGCAGGATGCGTCCGCAATGACGGACAGTGAAATCGTCTCGCTCTTGTATTGATCCTCAATTCCAGGATCTGCTCCCTCGTCCAAAAAGACGACCATGGACGCGGCCGACTGCGATGAGCCATGCATGCCACACTGATACGGCGAAGGAATGCATTCTACTCATTACAGAAACGAAGCGTTGCTTTCCGTCTGGGGCTAAAACTTTTGCCAATGCTTCGTCATTACAGGCAGCGGAATGCAAAATTGTTGACTTCCATTTCGGGAAGGCGACATATGCGCGCCGCTTTCCGTCAGGGGGCTGGCAGGTTAGTGTATCTGGTTTTACGCCATGGAATCGATTCACTCTGTGCAAACCATGGCGGCTTTAGTGAAAGATAAACCAGATGAACCTCTACGTCAGTAACCTCAGCTACAACCTGACCGACAACGAACTGCGCGAAACTTTTGAGCGGTATGGTGCCGTCTCGCATGCGCGGATTATCCTCGATCGCGAAACCGGGCGTTCCCGTGGTTTTGCCTTCGTCGAAATGCCCAATGATGAAGAAGCCCGTGCGGCAATCAATGGCCTGAACAACGCAGACCTCGGCGGTCGCCCCCTCAAGGTGGTGGAAGCCCGTCCCCGTGAAGAGCGTCCCTACACTCCCCGTCCTGGCGGTGGCGGTGGCGGCGGCGGCGGTTACAAAGGCGGCGGCGGTGGCGGTGGTGGTGGCGGCGGCTACAAAGGCGGTGGCGGCGGCGGTGGTGGTTACAAGGGCGGCGGCGGTGGCGGTGGCGGTGGCTATCGCGACAAGGACAAGCGCGGCAGCTGGGATCGCGGCAAGCGCGATGGCGGCTTCGGCGGCGACGACGGCGGCTGGTAATCCCACCCCGGAGCTGGTTTTTCCTGCTTCCTGAAACGAACAATCTTCAAAAGCGGCACAGGGTTCCTGCGCCGCTTTTTTGTGTGCCATGGACTTCAAGGTTCAAGTAGAGCGCGGTGAGCTTTCCAAGACAGAGAGCTTGCCACCTTTCTGAGGGGACAAGAGTGTCCCCTTGGTGCTTACAAGCACTTGAGATCCCACTTCACCCCAACGCTCGCACCAGCGATAGCGTCCTCTCACCCGGCAGCGCTCCGAGTTCCATCTGGTTCATCACATAGGCAAATGAGAGCTTCCGCCCCGGGTCTGCAAAGGCGAGGCTACCGCCGGCGCCGGGATGACCAAACGCGCGAACGCCTGAGCCATAGATGTTGCGGAGTTTTTCTCCACTCGCATCCACCGCATCCTTCATCACGCCTGCGGCGAAGGCGATGGGGGCGTGCAGCACGGCATCCTCCTGCTGGGAAATGGTGGTCTCCAGCCATGACAGCACCGTTTCGCTCACATACCGCCTGCCGCGCCACTCCCCGCCTTGGGCCAGCATCGCGTAGAAACTGGCCAATCCACGAGCGGACCCCACGCCACCCATGCTGGCATAACCCGGCGCGAGTGATTCATACCGGTTCATCTCCTGCACCGCGCTCAGCCCGGCCGGTGATGCAAAGGTGCGTGATGTGACCGACCCGCGTGCATTGAAGGCCTGAAAAAAAGGCTCCTTCCCCAGCTCCGGCCGCAACTTCCCCGGATAGAGCGTGGCCACGCGCGACATCAACTCCTGTGGAAGCCCAATCCAGAAGTCGATGCCCATGGGGTCCCTGAAACGCTCGTGAAAGTGAGCACCCAGCGAGCTGGCTCCCGTGAGTCGACGGACGATTTCATCCAGCAGAAAGCCAAACGTTCGCGCATGATACCCCTGCTGTGTGCCGGGAGGAAACAGAGGTGCCTGTTTCTCAATCGCGGCAATCACCAAAGCGTAGTCGTTCATCGGCACCGCTTCATCCAACACGCTCAGGCCCGCTGTGTGGGAGAGCAACTGACGCAGGGTGACGTCCTGCTTCCCTCCCCCAGCGAACTCCGGCCAGATTTCACAGACTCGCGATTCCAGGGAAATGCCTGCCTCCTCCATGGCCACAAGGCAGATCACGGCAGCCGGTCCTTTCGTGGCACTCCACACCGGCACCATGCTATCCTCGGTCCATGGCTGGGTCCGCTCGCGCGTTGTGTGCCCTTGGGACAAGTGGACCACTTCCTCGCCCTCAATGAAGACCGATACGGAGGCGCCGATCTCACCGCGCTCGCAGAAGTTTGCTTCAAAAGCGTCCGTCAGCGCCTGCTTGAGATTCCCGATATCCGTGGATGCCATGACCTGCTCTACAGCAGGTCCTTCACATCCACCAGATCCGGGTCGCGACGCGCGGACTTTTTCAGGGCGGCATCCATCTCGAAGGATCGCTCCAGCATCACGAGCGCATTGGTGAAATCACCAAGTCTCGCGTGATAGCACCCGACATTGTAAAAGAAGACCGCGCGCTCCTGCAGCGAGGGCGGGCCGTTCACCAGGAGGTCCAGAGCTTCCTTGGTGCGACCCAGCTCATGCAGGCAGTAGGCTTCATGGATGAAGCCGCCAGGCTCGGTGGGTTGCTTCTCACGGAGACGGCGGGCGAGAGCCAGGGCATCCTCCCAGCGCTTTTCCCCCATGAGACTGAGGACAAAAATCTCCATCACGTCGCCACGCGAGAGCATTTCCGCAGGGAGCGAGTTCAGCTCGCGCCACACTTCCTGGTACATGCCGAGCTCAAGGTATCCCTGCGCGGCGAGGATGCTGCGATCATGGGGATTCATGCGGTACACAATGCCTGGCGGTCATGAGCAGTATGCGGGCAAACTCGCATCTCATTTGCAAGCGTGCCATGAGAACGTAAATCGAACCCATGAACAAGGCTTTTGTTTTGGGCGCGGGACTTGGCACGAGGCTGCGACCTCTCACGGATCAGCTTCCCAAGCCGCTGATCCCTGTGTTTCACAAGCCGCTGATCACCTGTGCGTTTGAGCATTTGCTGAGAGCTGGAGTGCGCGAGTTCATTGTGAATACGCATCATCTCCCCGAATGCTACGCAGAAGCGTTTCCCACCGGTGAATATCATGGCGCCCCCATCACCTTCCGTCACGAGCCGGTACTGCTGGAGACTGCAGGAGGCATCGCCAACATCGCGGACCTCGTGCGCAATGAATCTTTCCTTGTGTACAACGGTGACATCCTCACGGACCTGCCCCTGCAGCCGTTGCTTGAGGAGCACGCGAAGGGGAAGAACCTGGTGACGCTGGTGCTGCGCTCGAGCGGACCCTCGAAGCACATCGCCTTTGACGCCTCGTCGGGGACAGTGACTGATATCCGAGGCAAACTGGGCACCGGAGACATGGGCACGCATCAGTTCACGGGCATCTACGCCGTGAGCCCGGAATTTCTGAATCGCCTTACACCGGGGAAGATCGAATCCGTCATCCCGGTATGGCTGGAGTGCATCAAACGCGGTGAACGCATTGGCGCGGTGGTGGCAGATGAAGGCCAGTGGTGGGATCTGGGAGATCGCGAGAGCTACCTGGATGCGCACGCAGCCCTCTGGGGCGGCGTGGAGAACGGCCAGCTCAAGTACCTGGCTGATGGACTCGCGCCAGCCAATGTCAGCTTTGTCTCGCCCAAGGCTGAGGTGCATCATTCGGCCTCGCTGAAGGGCGTGAATGTGATCTCCGATGGTGCAGTGGTGGGTGTGAATGCCACCCTGAGGGATTGCATCCTCTGGCCCGGAGCCAAGGTCGCGAACCTGGCGTTCCTGAACCGTTGCATTGTGCGCAGTGGCATGACGGCTGAAGGAGTGCTCAACGGGAAAGATGTGTAGGGATGGCTTGCAATCCGGGCCGGGGCATCCAAGACTCCGCCCTTCCGCCCCGCCCATGCCCGACGACTCCGAACTGCTTCAGCTTACCCGCAAGGCCCTTCCAGACTGGCCCCGTGCCATGGCGTTGGAGGCGATTGTGAAGGGGGGCTCGGATCGGCGCTTCTATCGTTTGGGCTTTGAGAGCTCCACGGAAGCCGGCGTGATCCTCATGGTGTACACCATGGCGCGTCCGGACAATCCCCGCTTCGTTCCCGCCACCTACCGTCTTGCCGGATTGGGTGTGCAGGTGCCGCGCATCTTCGCCCATGATGCGGAGGCCATGTGCGTGTGGGTGGAGGATCTCGGCAATGTCGATCTGCACGCCTATCGCGAGGAACCGTGGGAAACACGGCGCCCCCTCTACCAGGCGACCCTCACAGAAGTAGCACATCTGCATAGCGTGGATGCGGCAGCGCTCAGCACGGAAGACATCGCCGAGATGGAACTGTGCTTCGACGAAGCGCTGTATGAGTGGGAGCAGAACTACTTCCTCACGCACTTCGTGAAGGGATTCTCCGGAAGGGACACGAGCACGCCTGAGTTTGCAAAGGCGCGCGAGGCCCTCCAATCCCTGCGCTGCCATCTTGCCTCACTGCCACGCGGGCTCGTACATCGTGATTTCCAGAGCCAGAACGTGCTCATTCGTGAAGGCTCCGCCTGGCTCATCGACTATCAAGGTGTGCGCCCCGGTCTTGCGGAGTATGACCTTGCCTCACTGCTCCTGGATCCGTATGTGACGCTTTCGGATGAAGAGCGTGATGAGCTGCTGGCGTGGTACGCCTCACATACCGGGCGCGATCTCTCAGCGATGCATGAGACTTATCTTTTGTGCGCCGCGCAGCGTCTCATGCAGGCTCTCGGTGCGTATGCCAATCTCAGCCGCAACCTGAACAAGCCGCACTTCGAGCAGCACATTCCCGTGGCGGTGGAGCGACTGAAGACCGTATATCAGGGGCATCCGATGCTGAAGGCATTGCTGCCGTTGCTGGGAGAGTAGCCCATCTGGTTTGGAGTCCTGGCACTGGCGTTCATTTAGGCGGGAGCAATATCCGCCGGTAGCTGACCTCACATACTTCTCCAATACCGCATCCCAAAAAACGTCGCTTCGGGCGGAAGCATGCCATTCTGCACTGTCCTCGCCAGCACCTCACCCATCGCTGAGGAAAGCTTGAATCCGTGCCCCGAGCAACAAGACGCCAGCAGCACCTGCGGATGCTCGGGATGGAATGCGACGATGAAATTCCTGTCTTCAGCATCCGTGTAGAGACAGGTCTTCGCACGGTCCACTTCATGAACCAGGGCAGGGAATGCCGTGTGCAGAAACGGAGTAAGCGCCTCATCATCGTCCCGGCGGATACTGAAGTCACGCGCGTCTGGATGCTCCAGATATTCACCACCACTATCTTCCGCGCTCTTCATGGTTGCGCCATCCAGCGTGGGAAACCCATAGAACGCGTGATCTTGCCGGGCCCATATCCAGACCGGCGTGCTGCGGAATCGTTCCGGCTCTGAAATGCGATGCCAGAACATCACCTTGCGGCGCACGCGCAGCGGGATGCCAAGCTTCGCAAACTCCGGCATCGCCCAGGCACCGGTGGTGAGGATAAGCTTGCTCGCGGTGAGCGTACGATTCGCCGTGCGCACACGCACGCCATCTCCATCCGCGCTCCACTCCAGCAAGGGTTCGCCTGCAAACAGAGCGGCGCCATGAGCACAGGCGCGTTCGGCATGGGTGCTCACGCAATTCTCCGGTGAGAGGTATCCACCATCACGATCGTGGTAGATCACCAGGTCCTCCGGCACCTGCATCGCCGGATGAAGTTCGCGCGCTTCTGCCGCAGTGATGCAATCCAACGCAAGCCCCGCCTCCCACGAGGCCTCTTCGAGCTTGGCGATGAATTCACTCTCCGATTCCCCGATGCACAGCAGTCCACAGATCTTCATCAGCTCTTTGCCTGACTCCGCCTCCAGCTCACGCCACAGCTCATAGCTGCGCTCCAACAGAGGCAGGTAGTTCCCGTCGAGGAAATAGGCCTTGCGGATGATGCGCGTCTCACCATGCGAACTCCCAAACGCGTGTCCCGGAGGATGCGGGTCGATACCCGCGACACGCAGCCCCTGTTTTGCCAGATGATACAGCGTGGCGCTGCCCATGGCCCCCACTCCAGCGACGATGACATCGTACGATTTCATGTGCGTTCCCAGTGCCGACAACTCAGCCAGTTCTGGCTCTCGTGGTCAATGGGCAAAACGACACAGGCACCCCCTCCTGCCCCGAGGCTTGCATGGGAGCCAGCCCTCGGCTACCGAAACTCATGCAGTTGATTCAGGGAGCCAAAGTCGCAGCCACCGTGCTGGAAGAATGCCAGCGTGAAATCGCCGAACTCGCCAAGCTGGGAAAGAAGCCCGGGCTGGCCGTGGTGCTGGTGGGCGATGATCCCGCGTCCCGCGCCTATGTGCGCAGCAAGGACAAGAAGTGCAAAGACCTGGGCCTGCACTCCGTGAAGCATGAACTGCCCGAGAACACCACGCAGGAGGAACTGCTCGCACTCGTGGCCCAGCTGAACGCAGACCCGTCCATCCACGGCATCCTGGTGCAGAGCCCGCCGCCGAGGCACATCGATGAAAGCGCCATCGTGCGTGCCATCGATCCGCGCAAGGACGTGGACGGCTTTCATCCAGAGAATGTGGCCAAGCTCACACTGGAAGACCCCACCGGTTTCGTGCCCTGCACCCCCGCAGGCTGCATCCGCCTGCTGCAGGACGCCGGCGTCGCCACAGACGGCGCCCATGTGGTGGTGCTGGGCCGCAGCATGATTGTGGGCAAGCCGGTGGCGCTCCTGCTCATGGCGAAGAATTCCAACGGCGGCAATGCCACCGTGACCGTGGCGCATTCCCGCACGAAGAATCTCGCGGAACTCACCCGTACCGCCGACATCCTCATCGCCGCCATCGGTCGCCCCCTCTTTGTGAAGGCGGACATGGTGAAGGAAGGCGCCGTGGTCATCGACGTGGGAATCAATCGCGTGGAAGCCCCCGGCACGGAAAAGGGCTACAAAATCGTGGGTGACGTGGATTTTGACGCCGTGGCACC
Organism: Roseimicrobium gellanilyticum; assembly: GCF_003315205.1. Taxonomy (NCBI): domain Bacteria; kingdom Pseudomonadati; phylum Verrucomicrobiota; class Verrucomicrobiia; order Verrucomicrobiales; family Verrucomicrobiaceae; genus Roseimicrobium; species Roseimicrobium gellanilyticum. The sequence continues at coordinate 162,718 of NZ_QNRR01000013.1, forward strand.
CAAGTGCCGGGCCATCACCCCAGTCCCCGGCGGGGTGGGTCCCATGACCATCGCCCTGCTCATGGCGAACACCATCAAGGCCTGCCGCCAGCTCGGCTAGTCCGGGATTTCGACCCCAAATCAGGAATCTGAAAAAATCGCGAATTTTTTTGCGACTTTGGGTGAGTTCCCGCGTTTCACCCCGCATCCACGCGTCTCGTCTCGGGGCGTGTTGGGGGGATTTCCGTGTACTTCGGGGCACCTCTTGGTCTGCTCACTGGTCACGGCATGAATGAAGGTGGTGGTCCGGGGGGACCACCACCTTCCTCGTTTTCAGGGCTCTACCCGCAAGGCTGGCCGGATTAGTTGTGCAGGATCTTCCGCGTCTCCGCGGCCTCGACGTCGCGGCGGACCATCAGGGCCATGAGGGCATCCATGAGGCCATTGGCGCCTTGGGCCCCGGTCACCGCCACGTCGGGCACCACCTGCACATTCCGTTCGCCGATGATCTGCATGAGCTGGATCAAGGCGTAGTTCTGGGAACCCAACGCGTCCACACCCACACGGTACGCTTCCGCCTTGGCCTGGCCGGTGGCACGGATGGCATCCGACTCACCACCGGCACGCAATCTGGTGCTCTCTGCCTCACCTTCGCTCTGGCGCACGGTGGCGCGGGCATGGAGCTCGGCGATCTGCACACCCTGCTCGGCACCCACCACCTGCTGCTGGATGTCCGCTAATGACGTCTGGCGCACGAGCTGCTGGCGCTGCGTCTCGGCGGCCTCCTGCACCTCATAGGTCTTGCGCTGCTCCTCCGCGATCTTGCGGTCCGTTTGCGTCTTCATCAGGGCCTCGGGTGGTGTGATGTCTCCTATCAGGGTGTCGATGGCTTCGACGTCATACTCGCGCAGGGCCACCTCAATATGGCTCGCGGCTTCCTCCTGGCGGTGACTGCGCGCGCTCAGGAAGTCCAGCACGGTGTAGTCCTGCGCGCTATTGCGAAAGTAGTTTCCCACCAGTGGCTGCAGCACGTGGTCCACGAGGTTCTGCAAGGAGCCGGCACGGCTGATGACACGCGGGGCTTCATTGGCACCGATGTGGATGATCTGCGAGACGTCGAGATTGAAGGCGAAGCCGTCTCGTGAGCGCACCGTGATGCTGTTAAGCTTCGCGTCATAGGCATGCGCCTCTGTCCGCGTGGCCCAGTTCAGCACGATGTTCGTGGTCGGCACGAGTTCCACACGGGCAACGCGCGTGTTGATGGGGTGCTTGCCCGGCAGCAGCGGCGTGACCCACACGCCCTTGTGCCCCACCAGCACGAGATCGCCATGCTTGAAGTCCACCCCGCTCACGTCCTCGTGCGCCTTGCCCACGAAGCTGATGACCACACCCACATGGCCGATGGGAATCTCCACCATGTGCACCTGCTCGATCTCGGCGAACCAGGGATTGAGGTTCCACTGACCGCTGAGCAGCACCTGCTCCTGCAGACCACGACGTCCGCCATGATCCAGGAAAGACTGCGCATCCTGGAAGTTGTCGTGCCCCGGGACCAAGGTGCCGGCGATTTCGCCTTCATCAATGGGAGCACCGTCAAGCGTGGTCACGATGCCCACGAGGTCCTGCTCCACCTTGTAAATGCGCAGGGAGGAGGGATTGATGCCACGCTGCGTCGCATTCCACGGGGTGATGATATCAAACAACGCTGTATTGATGCGGTAGGTACCCGCGGTGAGGATGGCGTTTTGACGGCCCTTTTCACCCCCGCCCGTAAGGAACTCACGGGCGTCCTGGAAGTGGTTGCACGGCACATTACGACCAAGGATGCGACCGGCGGGGATGGGCTCCCCGGCGATGGCGACCACAAGGGCAATGTGATCCTGGGGCACCTCAATCAACCCTGTGCGGGTGATGCTGTACTGCCAGACCCAGTAGAAGAAGTGAAGACCCGGAGTGAGTGTATCCGCCTGGATACCGGCCTCACCGCGCAAGGCGATGATCTGGCCGGGCGGGAGATTCCGCATGCCGAAACGCTTTACGACGATGCCAACCTGACGCTCGCCGATGTAGACGACGCCAAGCAGCAGGTAGAGGAAGACGAGAGTGGCCGGGATGAGCGGCCACCACACGGGTGAACTGAAGGCAAGAGCAAGTGTGTTCATGATGTGAAACAGTGTGAAATATTAGGTGATGATACTTTGATTTCTGGGCGCGGGCGCAGCTCCGCCGTGCAGGCGGTGGTTGGGTCCGCAGTGACGCGGAAAAGAGTCCGCAAGGAGCGCGCTGGCACTCGTTGTGCCAGCATCCGGCTCCTACGGCGCCGTCATTTCGACGCGATGGCCATTGGCGCATCGGTACTCAATGACCCGCGAGGCACGTCGTTCTTGCAGCACGCGCATCACGAAGGACGCGGCGATGACGTTTCCGTTTTCGCGCTGGGTCTGCGGCGGTGGTTCGCTCCGCAAGAGGCAGCGGGCATGGTGCACGGTGCCTCGGTCCAGGGGAGTCTGGCAGTAGGGGCAGTTCATGTTCTTCTCTCAGGGGTGTGCCGCCCGTGACGGTCTCCCGCCGCGCGCAGCATGGTTGCTGTGGGGAAGACCATGAAGCCCGCGGTGCGAGCCTCAGAGATCGTCCCTCCCAATGATGCCTGCGAGGTTAGCTGGCGGGCTGGGCCTTGGAAGTGACCCCTGCGAGTGGTTACCCACCCCGTACGCCCCGTCCTGAGTTCTTGCGTTCCCAGGAGTTCGGTTCCCCCGCGCCACTACTGAGGAAGCAGTAATGACTTCGGCTGACAGTGGGAAGATCCCATTATTTTTGTCTTTGTCAAATCGACCCGATGCCGTGCCATGAGGCTCAACGGGATAATTCTTTCCAATACACCTTCCTGCACCACGACTTTCTGCCTCCCTTCGATTCTGCATTCTCATTCCTTGCAAACTAGATACATTATCCGTTCATCGCGCGATGTCTGAATCCCCTCTCCCCACTCCCCTCAGCAGTCATCCCATCGGTGTTTTTGACAGCGGGTATGGCGGCTTGAGCGTGTTGCGGGAGTTGCGCCGTGTGCTGCCCAATGAGGACTACATCTACCTCGGCGACAGTGGCCGCGCTCCCTACGGCGGACGCGATCTCGCCACGGTGCTGGACTTCGCGGAGCAGTGCGTGGACTTGCTGTTCGCCGAAGGCTGTCGTGTCGTGGTGGTAGCCTGCCACACCGTTTCCTGTGTGGCGCTGCGTCATCTCCAGCAACTGCATGCTGGCACGGATCGCCGCATCCTTGGCGTGACCATTCCCGCAGCGGAGAATGCCGTGGCAGTGAGCAAGGGCCACATCGGTTTCCTCGGCACGCGACGCACGGTGTCTTCACACACGTTCCGCACGGAGGTGGCGAAGCTCGACTCCCACGTGAAGGTGACAGAAGTCGCCGCACCGCTGCTCGCACCGATTGTGGAAGAAGGCTGGGAGGACAGCGACATCGCGCGCCTTTCCGTGGAGCAGTATCTTTCCCAAGTGGGTGATGTGGACACGCTCGTACTGGGCTGCACACACTACCCGCTGCTGCGTGCGGTGTTTGAGCAGAGTCTTCCCAAGGAGGTGCACCTGCTGGATCCCGCGCCGTATGTGGCCCTGCGACTGGTGGACTGGTTCGGGCGGCATCCGGAGTTTCGCAGTCAGGGTACCGGCAAGCTGCGTGTGCTCTCCTCCGGTGACACCGTGCGGTTTGCGAAGAACGCCACACGGTTCCTCGGCTCGGTGCCGCCACTGATTGAGCACGTGGCGGAGAGGAATGGCAGGCTGATTTTCTCTCCTGAGGGAGAAGAGCCGACGGGGCAGTTTGTGCGGGTGGTGTAAGTCGTGGTGGAGACATCTCCGTCACGTACCAAGGTCTATTGGAGCCGAGCCGAAGGCCTTGGACTGCGTGCAGCCTGCTGCCGCTTTGAAGAGTTCACAGCCTGCTGTGACGATGATGACGCTCGCTCGCAAAGTGGCATGCCCATGAAGTGTGGCGACTTCGTCGCGGTGAAGCGTGCAGCAGGCTGCACTGAGGGAAAGCGGCAGCAGGCTGCACGCAGTCCAAGGCCGCTGCGCGGCTGAGCTTCCAGCTTCTACCGAGACCTTAGTATCCCCCGCGCAATCGCCTCGGCGAGCTTCTGCCGATGCGCCGCGCTGCCGCAGCGACTGGCTTCGGCCTTGTTGCTGATGAATCCGCACTCCACGAGCACGGCGGTGCCGCGGGTGTGCTTCAGCACGGCGTAGTTCCCCCGCTTGATGCCGCGATTGTTCGCCGAGACCTTGCTGATCAGAGACTGCTGAATCGTGTAGGCAACCTTGCGTCCACGATCACTGCGGTAATAGGTCTCAATGCCTTTGATGGCCGTAAGGCGTGTGGAATTGAAGTGAATGCTGACAAAGAGCGAATTGCGGTAGCGGTTCGCGATGGCCGCTCGTGACTCCAGAGCCACCGCACGATCCGTTCTGCGCGTCATCACAGTCGTCACACCGTTTCGTTTCAGGATGGTCTCCACTCGCTTCGCGACATCGAGCGTGAGATTCTTTTCCGAAAGGCCATTCCAACGCGTACCACGATCCGAGCCACCATGCCCCGCATCGATGACTACAACCGCCGCGAAAGATCGCGTTGCCAGCAACAGCACCAACGCAAAGGCACACAAGAGGCCCCGACACTTCCCCGACATGGTGTGGATGTGCATGTCCAGAGATGTCATGAAACAGCCATGCGTGACAAGCATGACTGTGATTGTCAGCCCTTTTATTTAGGACTAGGGAATGCGCAGCACTTTGCCAATGCTCAGGAAATCGGAAGACATCCCATTGGCAGCCTTGAGCTTGGCCACGGAAGTGGAGTTCCGTGAGGCAATGGCCGAGAGCGTGTCGCCCTTCTTCACCGTGTAGGAGCGGCCGCCACCCTTCTTGGAGGAAGAGGCCACCTTGGACTTCGAGCCCGACTTGGACTTGCTGCTGGAGGTCTTCGCCACCGTGCGTTTCTTGCCCGTGGCAGCACCGCCATAGGAGCCGCTCCACTTGCTCACATCCGCGCTCGTGGCGCCGGCAGATCTCCCGGCCCGGCGCTCTCCAGCCGCGGCCCAGTCTGACATGTAACGCCCGCTCGAATCGAAGGGATAGTCTTCCTTCGAAAGGCTATGCGACGGTGTCGAGGTGTTCCCGTGCAAGGTGATTTTGGGGAGGTTGCTGGGGATGCCTTCAATCTTGTTCGAGCTGCAGGAACTGAGCGAAAGCATGAGCGCCACCGCAGCGGCGCAGGCAGCTGCAGAATGGGGATTCTTCCAAAATCTCAACATGGCGGAAACGCTAGCACGCACTGTCAAATCTGCCACTGCCGGATGGTTCGTTTCACGACTGAAATGCCCATGCAAAACACGGGATGAGGCACAGTGCCACACTGGTGCGTCAGGCACGCTGGCATCTCACAATCAGTGAAATCACCACACCTCGAATCAGTTCAACTTTTGCAACTCACGCGGAAGAAACTTTCCGTTCTTGCGAATGCACTTGTCATCGAACCAAATCTCACCGCCGCCGTAGTCTGGGCGCTGGATGCACACGAGGTCCCAGTGCACCTGGCTGCGGTTGCCATTGTCCGCCACCCCTTCATACGCCTGGCCGGGCGTGAAGTGGAAGGAACCGGCGATCTTCTCGTCGAAGAGGATGTCACGCATGGGCTCGCGGATCTCGCGATTGAAGCCGATGGCGAACTCGCCGATGTAGCGGGCGCCTTCGTCGCTGTCGAGAATCTTGTTGATGGCCTTGGTGTTGTTCGCGGTCGCCTTCACAATCTTGCCCTGGCTGAACTCGAGCTTCACGTTGTCGAAGGCGATACCCTGGTACACGGTCGGTGCGTTGTAGCTCAGGACACCCTCCACACTGTCCTTCACGGGCGCAGTGAAGACCTCGCCATCAGGAATGTTGTGCGTGCCACCACAGGCGATGGCCTTGAGTCCCTTCAGGCTGAAGCGCAGATCGGTGCCCGGTCCCTTGATGTGGACCTTGTTGGTCTTGTCCATGAGCTTCTTCAGCGCGGTCATGGCGGGCATCAGCGACTTGTAATCCAGGAGGCAAACCTTGAAGAAGAAGTCCTCGAAGGCCTCTGTGCTCATGCCGGCCTGCTGGGCCATGGCGGAGGTGGGCCAGCGCAGCACACACCAGCGGGTGTTGTTCACGCGCTCGTTGATCACGGGACGCATCTTTTCCATGACCAGCTTCATCTTGTCCGCCGGCACATCCGACATCTCGGTGATGTTGTGGCTGCCACGCACCGCGATGTACGCGTCGATCTCCTTCATGAGATCGAGGTTGTTCTTGCAGAGCATCTCGTAACCTTCGGGGTCCGCGTGCTTCATGAGCTCGCGGGTCACCACGGTGTCATGCAGCTTCACGACGGGAATAGCCTTGGCGGCGACCACCTGGCGGATGAGCGCCAGGGTGATCGTGTTCGGCGCATCATAGATGTCCAGGAGCACCCGGTCCCCTTTTTGCACACTGGTGGAGTAGCGGATGAGCTGGCGTGCGAGCTGGTCGATGCGCGGGTCTTGCATGGCAATCTTGTAACCGGGCTGTCGTGGAAGTTCAACCGCCTTCGTTGCAAGGCCCCGGTGATAGAAGCGCGGACGACCGGGCGTTCGCGGTGGGATGCACTTGCGCCGAATCCTCCCCTCCCTCCTTCCCTGCCTGGCTGCCCTATGTCTGGGCAGCGCGCCCCTTGGTGCCGAATCCCCTGTGCTTCCGGTCGTGGAGAATCCGGACATGGTCGTCTACCAGCACGATGTGGTCTACGGCCACAAGGACGGCATGGCACTCATCTTCGATGTGGTGCAGCCCCCAAAGGCCAATGGCGGCGCCATCATGAGCATCCAGAGCGGGGGCTGGTACTCCGGCTGGCGCGACTCCAGACAGATGTTCCCCGCCCTGCAACCTCTCCTGGCGAAGGGATTCACCGTCTTCGTGGTCTGGCACGGAAGCTCGCCGCGCTATCCCGTGCCGGATGCGGTGGCCGATGTGCGCCGTGCCTCCCGCTTCATCCATGCCAATGCCAGCCGCTGGGGCATCGACCCGAATCGGATCGGCGCCTACGGCGGCAGTGCGGGCGGACACCTTGCACTGATGCTCGCCACCACGGGTGACGATGGGGATCCCAAGGCGAAAGATCCCGTCTTGCAGGCCAGCAGCCGCATCGCCGCTTCCGTTTCGCTGTATCCGCCCACAGACCTGCGCAAGTGGACCACCGAGCCGCCCGAAGAGATTCGCAAGCATCCGAACCTCAAGCCCTCACTCACCTTCGACGCAAAGCTGGAGCCTGAGGTCTCCCCGATTCTGCATGTGGATGCGAAAGACGCCGCTGTACTGCTCATCCACGGCGACAAGGACCTGCTGGTACCCATCTCTCACAGCACGAACATCATGCCGGTGCTGCAGGAGCAGAAGGTCCCTGCGAAGCTCGTGACCATCGAAGGCGCCGCCCATGGATTTAACAAGGAGCAGAATGTGATCGTGGTGCAGGAGATGGTGGATTGGTTTGTGAAGTATTTGGGGAAGGCTGCGGGGGCATAACGGGGTGGCTCCATGGTGGTCCGTTCACTCCGTGAGCGGTCAGTGGGGTAGCAACCTTCCTGATTTCTGAAACAACCTTCGTGCTGCTCTGAATCCATTGGATGGAGAATACTTGGTCGCGTGCTTCCACGCTGACCGCACACGGAGTGGGCGGACCACTTTGGGGGCACCACACTCACCCCTCCGTCTCCTGATCCGGAATCCGCGTGAAGGCGATGCGCATGGGCGCGTATTCCAAGGCGCCGAGGGCCCCGCCGAAGGTGACGGTATTCTTCCCGAGGCGCCGGTTCAGCATGTCCATGGCCTGGCAGATTTTCTCGTGGGCGGGATTGTGCAGGAGCAGGTCCGGTGTCACGCGTGAGGCGGGAATGAGAGGTGCGAAGGTCACGCCGGTGGCCTGTGGTGGGATACCGCCTTTTCGGGGACGGTGTTCCCAGAGTTTTTCCAACGCATCCAGAAACACAAAGGAGTCCTGCGTTTCTGTGAAGCGGATCTCGCGGGTCCACTCCTGCTTGTCCTCGTACTTGATGAAGGCCTGCAAGCCGGAGGCGTACATGTCCAGCTTCCGCAGGCGGGTGGCGGCTTTTTGCAGAAGACGATGCGACACGGCGCGCACGCCGATTTCGTTGCGCAGCTTTGTGGGCAGGATATGGGAGTGGCCGATGGTGCGGCGCTGCGTGGGCGGCAGCTCGGTCACTTCGCCGCGCAGCCAGTGATACATGTGGAAGCCATTGATGCTGCCCCACACGGCATGCAGGGTTTCACGCGACGCCGAGGTGAGCTGGGCCACGGTGGTGATGCCGTGATCATTGAGACGCCGCTCCATGTTCCGGCCAATGCCGCAGAAGTCGCGCAGCTTCAGGCGATGCAGGCATTGTGGGAGGTCGGGCTTCTGGATGAGCGTGAAGCCATTCGGCTTGCCCATGTCTGAGGCGAGCTTGGCCAGGAAACGATTCGGAGCCATGCCCACAGAACACGTCACCACCTCGCCCATCTGGGCACGCAGGGTCTCCTTCACGCGCTGGAAGAACTTCGCGGCGTCTTCCGGTGTTTTGACGTGGTCCGGAAGGCGGCACCAGACTTCGTCGATGGACATGACCTCGGCCACCGGCATGAAGACTTCCAGCGCAGTGAGGAAGCGGCGGTGGAACTCCAGGTATAAGGCGGGTCGCGACTCCACGAGCACCACGTCCGGGTGCAGTTGCCGCGCCTCCCGCACCCGTGTGCCGGTCTTGATGCCGAATTTCTTCGCCTCCTTGCTGGCGGCGATGCAGGAGGTGGACTCCGCGACCACCGGCACAATACCGACGGGACGCCCCCTCAGCTCCGGACGTAGTTCCTGCTCCACCGAAGCGAAGAAGCAATCGAGGTCGATGATGACATCTCGCGGAATCACGGCCCGAGATTACTGTTCTCGCGAACAGTAATCAAGCTCGGATTTCACGGTTCTGCCATGCGGTGCCCATGACGGAAAGGTCAAGTCGGCAGCGGCGGATACAGGGGCATCATGCGCAGGCCCGCCGGTCCCAAAGTGTGTCGGACCGGGGGTGGCGGCGCGGAAGAAGAGTAGTTTCCGGTGCTGGCACAGGAGGCCAAGGTGCCTGAGGCCACGACGACCAGCAGCGAGCGAGTTGCCCAGAAGGTGATTTTCGTTTTCATACGAAGCACCTAAAGAATCGTCTGTGTGCGTGGCGGTGGTGGCACTGGGTGCCATATGGTCTTTGTAAGTCTGCCGCTTTTCAAAGTGGTGGCTTGGTTGGAGATGGAGCGGTCAAAAGTCATAGCCGCTGAAGCCCAAGATAACGCCTTATGTCACTCCTCTGGTCTATCGCTTGGCGCGCTTGGTACACCGGTGGGGAGCCGCTGCGCCGGCTTCCTAACTAAAGCGGGCGGAGGCAGGGCGGAGCATCCGGGTGCCGGCAGCTTGCCACGCGCTAGTTCCACACCGCCCCCGCCCACCTAATTTGGAAGCCGGCGCAGCGGCTCCCCACCGGTTTTTTGGTTGGCACGGTGGTAGACCAGAGGAATGCGCAAGGGTCAGCATCGCTTCTGTATATTCATCTCCTCAATACGTCCCCGGCAGTGGTGGCAACGGTGGGCGAGGCAGGCCGAGCACGCGATGGGGCGGAGGTGGAAGCCTGGGTGGCGGTAGATCCGCACACGAGGTGACCATGCCACAGGCCATGCTTAGAAGAAGCAGCCCCGCGGCCCAACGTGCGATGTTAAAATTCGTTCCTCTCATGATGGGGAGGGAATCGCCGGTGCCGCAGCTTGTGGTGGTAAGCGCGCTCAATCGACCGCGTCCTCGTCCAGCACGACGTGCTTGGGCTTGAGCACGAGATAAAGCACCAAGCCGATTGCGATGATGACGCCGGCGATGAGGGGTGCCCGTTGCGCTGCGACGTTGCTGCTGTCAAAAGCCTGCTTCACCCGAACGACAATCAATGTCGCACAAACCAGAGCGCCCAAGATGGGCACTGCCACGGGTACTTCGAACTTCCCCTTCGGCTCTCCTTTGCGACGCTTCAGAATAACCAGAGCCACGTTCACCACGGTGAAAACCATCAACAGGAGAAGCGAAGTGGATTCCGCCAGTTGCTTCACGTCGGCCATCAAGATGAGCGTGGTTACAATCAGGAAGAGAACAACCACCGCAACGTGTGGAGTTCTGCGCTTGGGATGAATGCGTCCGATCCATGCCGGAAGGAGCCCTTGAGCACTCATGCCGTAGATCAATCTCGATCCCATCAGATAGTTCAGCAGGGCTGTATTGCCGATGGCGAAAATCGCGACTACGGCGAACACCTTGTCCACATTGGCGAACCATGGCGCCGCAGCCGCAGCCACGTCCACGAGCGGCGATTTGCTGCTGGCCAGCTTTTCCCATGGCACCACCGACACCGCTGTGATGGCCACTGCCATATAGATGACAGTCGATGCCATCATTGCCACCACGAGTCCGCGAGGAAGATTTCGCGGGGCATCTTTCACTTCCTCGCTTACATTTAAAATGTCCTCAAATCCGATAAACGAATAGAAGGTAAGCACCGCTCCCTGCAATACCACCAGTGCCAGAATGCTCTCCGCACCTGATTTGGCGGGAGGAATCTCCAGGTAATTCACGGATCCCCACCAAGGAATGCCCACTGCGAGGATGAATATGAGACCGCTGGCCTCGACAATGGTGCAGAGGATATTCACCCACATGCTCTCCCGAATGCCGCGATAGATGACGCTGCCAATGATGAATACCACCCCGATGGCAAGCAATTTGATGTCCCATCGAACATCGCCTGACTTCCATGCTTCAGTATCCCAACGAAATGCGTGGAACTTTTCCGCCTGCTCAAGGATCGCCTGCGCGCCAGTACCCATGCTCGTGAGACCGCTCATCATCACAGCAATGCCGACGACATACGTGAGCCATGCTCTTCCATAAGCACGCTGGGAGACGTAGGCGGCACCCGCAGCGCGAGGACAACGGCTCCCGACACACGCGTAGCTAAGACCAGTCAACAAGGCGGCGACCATGGCAGCAGCAAACGCCAGCCACACCGCATTCCCCAGCGAATCAGCAGCCCGCCCAATCAGAGTATAAATCCCCGCGCCCAACATCGAGCCCAGTCCATAGAGGGCCACCTGCCAGAAGCCGAGGGTTTGCTTGAGCTTCGGTCCTGTGGAGGAGTGGTCGTCCGGCATGCGCCCTTATGACAGAGGTTCATTCCTCTGCCAAGCAGAAGGCACGCCACCGAGGGCTACACACCTGCCGCAATCGTCTTGCGCTGCTCTGGAATGGCGCTGTCGATGATGCCATCCGCGGTTTCCTGCTTCAGGCGAAGCTGGCCACACGCCGCCGCGATGTCGTGCCCCTTCTCCGTGCGGAGCGTGGCCATCACATCATAGGACGCCACGGTGTCGCGGAAGAGTTTCTGCACCTTCTCACTCGGTCGCACCCAGGGGAGACCTTCAACGGTGTTGTACGGGATGAGATTCACCTTCGCATTGAGACGCGCCGCGACTTCCCCGAGGAGATTCGCCTGCTCGCGGGAATCGTTCACGTCCTTGATGAGGATGAACTCAAAGGTGATGTACTGCTTCTTTTTCTCATTCCAGTACTCCAGCGCCTCGAAGAGCTCAGCGAGCGGGTACTTGCGATTCACCGGCATGATGCGGTCGCGCACAGGGTCGCTGGCACCGTGCAAGGAGATGGCAATGCGAACCTGGAGCGGAAAGTCAGCGAGCTTCTTGATCTGCGGAGCGAGGCCGCTGGTGCTCACCGTCATGTGACGGGCACCGATGTTCATGCCCCACTGAGCATTCAGAATCGTGATGGCCTTGGTGACATTCGTGTAGTTCGCCATCGGCTCGCCCATGCCCATGAAGACGAGATTGTCCACGCGTACGCCGGCGAGCTTTTCCACCTGCACGACCTGCTCCACGATTTCACCCGCGGTCAGATTGCGCGTGAATCCTGCGAGGCCGCTCGCACAGAATTTGCAGTCATAGGCGCAGCCCACCTGCGAAGACACACACAGCGTGCGGCGATCGGAGCGGCCACCGAGCAGGCCCATGGAGGCCGGGATGAGCACGGTCTCGATGAAGCGGCCGTCATGCAGCTTGAAGAGGTACTTCCGCGTCGTGTCTTCGGAACCTTCCACCCGCGCGTACTTCATCGTGCGCAGGCTGAAGCGCTCGGCCAGTGCAGCCTGCAGCGGCTTGGAGAGGCTGGACATCTCCTCAAACGTTTCCGTGCGCTTCCGGTAAACCCACTCCATGATCTGCTTCGCGCGGAAGGGCTTCTCATTCCACTCCGCGAGCATGGGCACCAGTTCCTCAGGAGTGGTGGCTAGCAGGGACGGGGGAATGGCAGGGGTGGACGACATGAGCAGGGTAGTTTACCCCAGATTGACCGGGGTGCAAAAAGGAAGGCACCTCCGGAGAGGTGCCTTTCGGGGAAACAGGAGCTTGCGCTTCTGTATGAGGCTCAGTCACCGCGTGAGCGGCCTTTGCTGTCCCCCTTGCTGGAGGACTTGCTGCTGGAGCCGGAGCTCTTCTTGCTGGAAGAAGAACTGCTGCTGCTCATGTTGCTGTGCTGGACGCGCTTCTCCCGGCTGGAGTGGTAGTGGTCACCATGGGCGTAGCCTTTGCCGGGCACGTAGTTGGGACCACGACTGGAGGACGAAGACGAGGACTTCTTGTAGTAGTGCTTGTGGTCATCATGGTCGTGATGATCGTGGTCATGGTAATTGCGACGGTAGTAGGAGCTGCCGTAGTACCCGCCATAGTAGCCTCCTCCCCCGTAATAGCCGGGGTAGTAGGAGCTGCGCGGGTAGTAGCCGCCTCCGCCGTAGTAGCCACCGTCATAGTAACCGCCGTCGTTGTAGGCGTAGGGATCAACCACACAACTTGAGAGGAGCAGGGAAAGACCCGCCAGAGTGAGGAGGGAAAGCTTCGCGTAGAGGGATTTCATGTTCGTAAGGGGTTTGGACGCGAGGATGGATAAAACATTCAAATACAGATCGAAACCCCAGCGTCAGTCGGGCGGGTCTTCGGAAAATCAGGAGGAGAGGTGCATCCAGTCCGGATTGGCCTCCGCAAATTTCGCCACCTCGGAAAAGATGGCGTCGCGGCGGATTTCCGGCTGCCATCCCCAGAGGGAGCGGGCCTTGCTGTCATCCAGCGCCAGCCAGGCAATGTCGAAGGGGCGCTCACTCCCATCCTCCTGAACCTCATTGCGATAACCAAAGTGCTGCTCACACCAGGCGCTGAGCTCCGCCAGGGAGAAGGTGCTCTCCGGGCCGCCGGCCACATTCAGCACCCGAGGCCGGTCCTCCGCCTCACCCTGCTGGATCTGGCTGAACACAAGGCCCGCAACATCATCGGGATGAACCACATCCCGAACCTGCCACCCCTTCCCGCCGAAGCCAAGGTACCGGAGACGCCGACTCTCCCGCCAGGAGTGAATCCAGAAGGCCACGATGCCCTGGTCTGCCCGGCCAAACTGGCCTGCACCGGCCATGACGCCGCAGCGGTTGATGTGCACGGGGAGGTCGAAGGCGCTCGCGTATTCCAGCGCCAGATCCTCGCTCATCTTCTTGCTCACGCCATAAAGAGAGAGGGGCGGCGTGGTGGAGAAGTCCTCCGTCACGCCCCGAGCGGAGACGCCAACCGGCAAGCTTTGCTCTTCATCCAGCACAAAGCGGCTGCCCTTCTGCGCAACTGGCAGGGAGGCGAGCGGTCCTACGCCATACACGCGGCTGGTGCTCAGCAGCACAAAGCCCGCCGACTGGCGGCGGCAGAACTCCAGCATGTTCACCGTACCCTGGAGGTTGTGCTCGATGACCTGGCGACTGCTGCTCAGGCCATCCACACCAGCCAACACGCTCGGGTTCGCCGCGGCGTCGATGACCCAGTCCACGGGCGGCAGGTTGTCGAAGTCACTGGCACAGCGCACGTCGCCGTGGAAGAAACCCACGCCGAGGTCCTTCAGCACAGGGCGGTTCCGCTCACTGCCCATGCGGCAGAGATTGTCCATGCCCAGCAGGGTCCAGCCCTCCGTGCTCTCCCGCAGACGGCGCAGAATCCGGCTTCCGACAAATCCACAAGCTCCTGTGACCAATACTCTCATGCTGCGCCGATGGTGGCGTAGGCATGGCGGGCGTCAATGAAGAAGCCGGGAATCCCACGTCATGTCCCGTGAGACACCTGCCAGAGTCACGTTGCCTGCCTGCCACGATCCTCCTTTGCGACTTCGCTGCTTTGCGATAGAACTCTCAAGTCGCTCATTCCCCACCCTCTGCAACCATGGCCGCCCCTGCAAAGCCACAAAGCGTGACGGAGTACATTGATGATGCTGCGCCGGAGGCCCGGAAGCGTTTGCGTGAAATGCGTGCCTGTCTTCGCAAGGCGGCGCCGGGTGCGGAGGAGAGCCTGAAGTGGGGAGTACCGGCATTTTCATATGAGCGCATCCTGTTCACGTATGCGGCGTTCAAGAAACATGTGAGCCTGTTCCCCACGCCCGCAGTGTTGAAGGTCTTTGCAAAAGAACTCTCCGGCTACAAGACCTCAAGCAGCACGGTCCAATTTCCCTTGGACAAACCTCTTCCCGTGGATCTCATTCACCGCATTGCGCTGCTTCGCGTGAAGGAGTGCACGGAAAACGATGCGAAGTGGATGTAGCTGAAAGCGGCAGTGCCTCCGGAACCTCACCGAATCTCATATGAGCACACCTTCACGTTTCGCCACGAGGGCTCTTTTCGCTCCGGTCATCGTGCTTTCATGCATGCTTGTCTTCAGTTCGAAAGCGAAGGCTGGGTGGGATGTATCCCAAACGGCCGCCAGGGAGAGCCATGGGCTGCCTGCGCAGGTGGTATTCGTGTGGGTGCCAGGCCCGGCGGCGGAATACCCCACCATGGCAGTGGCACTCCAGGACGTCGCGGACGACGGGAAGCTGAACCAGCTCCGACTGCTCTCCGTGACAAAACTGCTTTCAGATGACAACTTCCAGAAGGAGGTCTTCCAACAGCTTGAAGCCATCGCCCCGAAGGATCTGAAGGAAGCCCTCGAGTCAGCGGGGAACATGCACAATCCCAAGATGACGGCACTGCGCCCAAGCTTTGAGAAAGCAGTGCTGACCACGCCCACGGTGTTGCGGTTCAAGGAAGACCTTGCGCGCCACCAGTTGGAGATTGCCGGGGCATCGTGTGAGAAGTTTTCGTTCGCGACTACTGGAGGCTCCAAACGCGTCTTCGGCTTCTTGACGTTGACCCTTGCCGGGGCTTCGAACAAGGCGCCCGCGCCCTGAGCACGGCCTTCTCGTCACTTCCCGCTTCGGACAGGCAGCCACCACCACCAATGCCCTCTCCCCACTTCACCTCTGTCATGCCAAGCGTGCCTGTCGCGGAACTGCCGCGCGCGGTCGCCTTCTACGCCGAGAATCTCGGCTTTGAGGTCGAATTCCAGAATGGCACCACCTACGCCATTGTGTCGCGCGACGGCATCCAGCTTGGGATTGGCGCGCCGCCCATCTCCACAGTGCCGGCAGGTCATGGGCGCTGCTACTTCAAGCTCTCCACCGGCATCGATGAACTGTACGAGGGTTATCGTTCCCGCGGGGTGACAATAATTCACGAGCTGCGCGATGAGAGCTACGGCATGAGGGAGTTCATGATTTCCGATCTGGATGGGAACCAGATCAATTTTGGCCAACCGCTGCCGTAGGAACCCAGCTTCCGCATTCCTTTCGGTTGAGCGAACGCGAGATGCGTCTAGCCTCGGCGCTTCATGACTTCGCCAAACCGGAAACCGCTGCTCAGCAGGCTGCTGTTTGTCCTGGGCTGGACGCTGGCGTGGTCGCCGGCTTTGCTCATTCTCACCATGCTGCTGCCTCTCCGGGTGCCGGTGCCCTTCGAGGATGCGTGGGCATTCGTGAAACAGTATCGCGATTGGTGGGAGGGTGACTATGGCTGGCGCGAGTTCCTTGCGCCGCACAACAACCACCCTTCCGCTTCGGGGAAGGTGTTCTACTTCATCGCACTTCACTGGCTGGGTGGTGACGTGGGTGTGCTGCCGCTCGTAGCATGGGCATTCTCCCTCATCATCGCCGTATCCGTGTGGGTGATGGCACGCTCGCTCTGGATGGGGCGTTCATCACGCGGGATGCTGCTGATGTTCTGTGCGAATCTCACCATCTTCACGGCAGCGCAGGGGCATTCGTGGGTGTGGGACTTCGTGTTTCAGAACTTCATTCCAGGAATGGCTTTCTGCGCCGCGCTGGCCACCTTGTGGAAATGGCCGGGGTCATGGTCTGCCCTCGTCGTGGCGTGGTGTCTTTCCATCATGGCCACATTCTCCTTCGGCACGGGGTTTCTCGCCGGGCTGCTGCTGACACCGATGGTGGCAATGCATTTCCGGGAGAAGCCCCTGGCGTGGCGTGGCGCGGTCACCGCGATCTGGTTGCTGCTGACAGGTGGCGCGGCCTTTCTCGCGCTCTCTGCCTTTGGCGAAGCGACCTACACCGGGGATGAATCCCGCGTTGGCAGCCTGTTGGAGCAGCCCGTACTCTTGGCACAATTTGTCCTCGTCCTGCTGGGCTATCTGCTCGGTAATGGCACCACCATGGAACCGGCCCTGCTCTGCGCTCTCGCCGGACTGGGGCTTGTCGTCATCCTGCTGGCATGCGTCTTTCGCGTGTGGCAGCTGCGCAAGGAGCCGGGCATGGTCCAGGCAGCCATGCCCTGGGTGCTGACGACCCTCTTTGGGTTGCTCAATGCCGGACTCATCAGCTACGGAAGGCTGCGGTCGTCAATGATTTCCGCGATGGCTCCCCGGTATGTGACGTTCACGCTCTTCTTCACCCTGGGTGTGCTCCTGCTGGCAGCGGTCGTCGCGGTACGCGACAAGCCTTCAGGCTGGTTCCGCGTTGGCATGCGGCGCGCGGGGCTGTTGCTGGTGGGGGGACTCATTGCCCTGCACGTGGTGAACTGGAATCATGGCTGGCAACACATGAAGTGGGAGCACGAGCGGATGCAGCAGGACCGGGCGCTGCTCTCCTTTGCCAAGGTGCTGCCGCTGGACCCGGAGGTGATGTGGCAGAATCTCGACCACAAAGATCTGACGACGCGGCTGGCCCTGTTCCTTCATGAGCATGACCGATTGAAGAGCGTGCGCCTGGTAAAGGGCGTGGCCATCACGGATTTCCGTCGCGGCTCCCCACTGCCGGACAAATGGGCCTGGCTGGAAGCGCCCGTGGTGCACGAGGGTGTGATGCATCTCAGCGGCGCCTGTGGCGTCTCCAAGGACATGGTCAGCCTTCCGGAACTTGTGCTCATCACCGCCCAGTCGGCGGATGCGGGCGAGAGCGTGGTCTCGTTTGCCACACCGCGACAGCCTTTCGACTTCTATGAGAATGAATGGCTGCGACGCCAGCATCCGGGGCACTACTTCGGCTGGGCGCGAGAGCTCCCTGTGTCGAGATTTCCGAAGGGGAAGGTCACGGTCCGCGCGTATGGGTATTGGATGAAGGGATTCACCGTGCGGGCGCTGGACCGGGAGCATGTGATTGACCTTTGACGTCCTTCTCGTGTCGACGAGTCCGAGACTATCGTTTTCTCCCAAGCGCCATAATGGCATTGACACGCCCCTCCCCTTTCTCAAACATCCATGCACCTGAGTGTTCGCCGGGAAACCTTTCCGGGAAGTGGCGCAGCGTCTGCTCTTACGGAGCGCCGATGCGGCATGCCTGGCATCATCACAGTTCCAGCCGCCACCGTGAAACCCGTTCCAACATCTGACAACCGCTATGGGGGAGGCCGTCCGCCGAAGTTTGACGAGCCCAGCCGTCCCATCACGGTCACGTTGCCGGAAAGCACGCTGCAGGGACTCCAGAAGATCGACCCCGACCGCG
Source organism: Roseimicrobium gellanilyticum (assembly GCF_003315205.1). Taxonomy (NCBI): domain Bacteria; kingdom Pseudomonadati; phylum Verrucomicrobiota; class Verrucomicrobiia; order Verrucomicrobiales; family Verrucomicrobiaceae; genus Roseimicrobium; species Roseimicrobium gellanilyticum. The sequence goes on from NZ_QNRR01000013.1 coordinate 180,689, forward strand.
GTCGTGCGATCGTGCGCCTGACTCAGGAAGCGCTGCGTGATCAGGAACAGGAGCAACCGCTCGTGGAAGTGCTGGAGATGGCGCCCAATACCGGGCTCATTGTCGTTGGCCCCAGTCTCACGCTACAGCGCATCCCGTTTCTCCATCTGGTGGAAGTGTCCCCAACCCGTTTCCTCATCGCACTGGATACCGGCAACGATTACCGTGCGCTGGAACTGGCTGTCAGGGACATCTTGGAGGAAGTGCCAGCCGCTGAAACTCGGGAGCGCGCCCTGCTCAACCAGCTTCTGGATGTCACCAAGAAGCTCCGCCAAAGCGAGCGGGTCAGCATGGCTGAAATCCTGCTGGTGAAGTTGGACGGCAAGCGCAAGCGCTGACGTCCCGCTTCCGTTTGAGCACCACCCTCGACAGGCAAAAATCCTTTTTTTGCTTTTCTTTGCTTCGCTTGGCGGCAATTTCTACGTAAAAATACAGCAAAGTTTTCTATTTCTAAGTAGAAATTCGTGGTGGATAAGCCATAGAAACGTAGCATCGTCCATCCCCGCCGCTCGTCTCATGACCCTCATGACTTCTCCGCAACGCTGGATTGCGGTTGGTGCATGTCTTATCTGCACCAACGGGCTGGCGCATGCTGCGCAGGAAGTTCTCCCTCAAAAACTCGAGTACAACAAACACATCCGCCCCATCCTGGCAGACCGGTGTTTTCGCTGCCACGGAGCGGATGAACGGGCACGCAAGGCCAAGCTACGGCTCGATGATTTCGACCAAGCCGTTTCAGCGAAGGCCCTGATTCCGGGAGACGCGGAGCACAGCGCGCTGGTGCAGCGCATCCTCACCGCGGACCAGGAGGATGTGATGCCTCCGCCGGACTCTCACCTGTCCCTGAGCGCGGACGAAAAGGCACTGTTGAAACGCTGGGTCGAGGAAGGGGCTGCGTATCAAAAGCACTGGGCATTCATACCGCCGGTGATGCCTGCAGTGCCCCAGGTTTCCCATGAGGGGACACAGCCGGAGAACCCGATCGATGCCTTTGTTCTCGCCAACCTGAAGGCACACGGACTCAAGGCAGCGCCACCCGCAGAGCGTGCGGCGTGGCTGCGCCGCGTCACGTTTGCATTGACGGGTCTGCCACCCAGCACCGCAGAGCTGGAGGCATTCTTCGCAGACACGTCGCCGGTAGCACGTGAGAAGGTGGTGGATCGTCTTCTGGATGCGCCAGCCTATGGGGAGCATTTTGGAAAACAGTGGATGGATGCCGCCCGCTACGCGGACAGCTATGGGCGCCACGAAGATGGCGACATGATCGCATGGCCGTGGCGTGACTGGGTGATTCACGCCTTCAACTCCAATCTGCCCTACAATCGTTTCGTCGAATGGCAGACGGCGGGAGATCTTTTGCCCGGAGCCACCGTGGAGCAGCGTGTGGCCACCGCCTTCAACCGCTTCTCCCCGCAGTCCAACGAGAGCGGCAGTGACCCGCTGGAGTTTCGCCTCGACCAAGTGAGTGACCGCGTGCGAGTGAATGGCCTGGCATTCATGGGACTCACCATGGAGTGCGCGAAGTGCCACGACCACAAGTACGATCCCATCTCCCAAAAGGAGTATTGGCAGATGGCCGCGATGTTCGACAACATCGAGGAAAATGGCGTCTACTCGCAGTACTGCCCGAAGGCCGTGCCCTCGCCGTCCATCCTGCTGCCAAACCAGGCGGAACAACTGCGCCTCGGTGCCTTGCAATGGCAGATCGCAGCAGTGGAACGTGAGCTCGATGACATCAAAAAGCGCGTGCGCCCCCAGTACGATGCGTGGATCGCCGCGAATGGTGTGCCCGGAGAGCTGACCCCCGGCGCGTGGAACCGGGTAAAAGGCTGGTTCGGTGGGGGTGATATCGCTCCCTACAAGCCGCAAGCCAAGGGGCGCTTCCTCTTCGATGACGCGAAACCCAAGGGCGGCAAGGACGTGGTCAACAACGCGAACAAGAAGAAGCCCGGTCGTGAGCGTGCCAAATTGGAGTCCATCGAAGGACCCCCAGGACGGGGGCGCGCGGTGCTGCTGAAGGGGGATGACGAAATCACCTTCCCGGGGCTCGGCGAGTATCACAAGCACGACCGCTTCAGCTTTGCTCTCTGGATGCAACCGCGGGAACATCGCGACCGCGCGGTGGTGATCTCCTGGTCACGCGGCGGACTGGATGATGGCCGTGGATATGAAGTGCTGCTGGAGAATGAAGTGCCCTCCTTCGCCCTGATGCATTTCCATCCCGGCAATGAGATCCGCATCCGCGCCAAGTCACCGCTGCCGCTGAATCAATGGACCCATTTCGCGGTGAGCTATGATGGCAGCAGCCGCGCCTCGGGCCTGAAGATGTGGATCAACGGTGAGCCTGTGGCCAGCGAGACCGTGCAAGATCATTTGCAGAAGGACATCGCCCGGCGTGAGGAGTGGGGCGACATCGATCGCGATGCCATCTTCTTCGCGCTGGGCGGGCGGTTCCACGATTCACCGCTCAAGAACTGTGCCGTAGATGAGTTCCATGTCTTCAGCCGCTCCCTGAGCGATGGCGAAACCAGACATCTCGCCGGGCTGCATGCGACCGCCGATGACTGGTATGACTGGTGGCTGCAAACGAAGTGCCAGGAGTGGAAGGACATGGCGCACTCGGCCATGCTTCTGCGGAAAAAACTCACCGCCACCACGAATGACGTGCTGGAGATGATGGTAATGCAGGAGCGGCCTGCACTGCGGCCAAGCTTTGTCCGCGTGCGTGGTGACTACCGGCAGCCTTCCGCTGAGGTGAAGCCGGGAATGCCGGAGGCCGTGCTCCCCTTCCCGGACAAACTGCCGCGCAACCGTCTGGGTCTCGCCCAGTGGCTCACCAGTTCCGAGCACCCGCTGACCAGTCGCGTGGCGGTGAACCGGCTGTGGCAGACTGTGTTTGGCCGTGGGCTCGTGGGGACACCAGAGGACTTCGGCACGCGTGGCGAACTGCCCACCCATCCTGAACTGCTGGACTGGCTGGCCTGCACCTTCACCCAACACGGATGGGACGTGAAGCGCATGGTACGTCTCATGGTGCTGAGCGAAACGTTTGGACAGAGCATACGCCCTGAAAACGCGGCCACCCTTTCCCAGGACCCGGAAAACAAACTGCTGGCGCGTGGCCCACACGTGCGACTGACCGCGGAAGAACTGCGCGACCAGGCGCTCGCGACCTGTGGTCTGCTCAATCCCAAAATAGGCGGTCCCAGCGCGCGTCCGTATGTGCCGGAACATTTCTATCAGGAGTCCGGTCTCCAGCAGAGCTACAAGACGGATACAGGGGGGAACCTGTACCGCCGCAGCCTCTACACCTTCTGGCGCCGCACCCTGCCACCACCGGATCTCGCCGCGTTCGATGCGCCTTCACGCGAGTTCTGCGTGGTGCGTCGTGAGCAGACCACCTCCCCAGCCCAGGCACTCATGCTGCTGAACAACACGCAGTATGTGGAAGCTCAGCGCGTCCTCGCGGAGCGACTGGTAAACGAACATCGCGATGACTCGCAAGCACGCTGCGTGGAAGCGTTCCGCCTTTTCACGTCACGCGAGCCCACCGGGGCGGAGACCACGGCCATGATGCATCTGCTGGAAGTGGAACTGGAATTTTTCCATGCAAACCCAACCGAAGCCTCCACCCTGCTGCACAGCAATGGGCAGGCTCCGGTGAAACAAAACCTGCCTCCCGATGAGGTGGCCGCCACCACACTGCTGGTACGCGCGCTCATGAGTCACGACGAATCCCTGCACCGTTGATCCCATGATTGGCTCCCACACCACACGTCGCCAGCTTCTCAGCCGTCTGGGCCTGGGGTTCGGCGGCATGGCATTTTCCAGCCTGCTCGCGGGGAATGCGTCTTCCCATGACAATCTTGCAGCGATGCCTGCGGGCAACGCACTGCCAGGGCTCCCGCATTTCGCCCCCCAGGCGAAGCGCGTCATCTTCCTTTTCATGAGCGGTGGGCCGTCCCATGTGGACAGCTTCGATTACAAGCCTGAGTTGCAGAAGCTGCAGGGACAGAGTCTGCCAGATTCCTTCCGCAAGGGCCGCCAGTCACTGCCCGGCATGTCGGGAAACCAAACGCTCTTCCAGCTGAAAGGTTCCTCCCATCCCTTCACCCGCTGCGGACAGAGCGGTGCCTGGGTGAGCAATGCGTTTCCGCACATCGCGCGCGTGGCGGATGAGTTGTGCTTTGTGAAGTCGATGGTCTCGGAGTCGGTGAATCACGATCCAGCCATCACCTTCATCCAGACAGGCTCCCCCATCGCGGGGCGTCCCAGCGCAGGCTCATGGATCCAGTACGGGCTCGGTCGCGAGAATGAAAACCTGCCTGCCTTCATTGTGCTCATCTCCCGGAGGTCTGTGGACCAGCCCTTGAGCAGCAAACTGTGGGGCAGTGGCTTCCTTCCTGCGAGATACGATGGTGTGCAGCTTCGTGCCTCCAAAGACCCTGTACTCTACCTGAGCGACCCTCCCGGCATCCCTCGTGAAGCGAACCGGCGCATGCTGGATGGCCTGAAAGAACTGCAGTCCGTACAACCGGGCACAGCGGTGAGTGCGGATGCGGATGCGCGCTGGGAATCCTACGAGATGGCCTTCCGCATGCAGACGGCCATTCCAGACGTGATGGACCTGAGCAAGGAGCAGTCCCATGTCTTTGATTTGTACGGTCCTGACTCACGCACCCCGGGCACCTTCGCAGCAAACTGTCTGCAGGCGCGCCGACTGGCGGAGAGAGGAGTGCGCTTCATCCAGCTCTTCCATCCGGGATGGGACCAGCACAGCAACATGGAACAGGACTTCCCCATCAGTTCCCGTGAAGTGGACCAGGCCAGCGCCGCGCTCATCATGGATCTGAAGGAGCGTGGCATGCTCAAGGATACGCTGGTGGTATGGGGTGGCGAATTTGGCCGCACGCCCTACCTGCAGGGCCGTGTGGGCAAGGGGGACAAAGGAGGACGCGATCACCATCCGAACTGCTTCACCTTCTGGATGGCCGGAGGCGGCATCAAGCCTGGAATCACCCACGGAGAATCTGATGAACTCGGATATCATGTGGCACAAACTCCGGTGCACGTGCACGACTTCCATGCCACCATGCTTCACCTCCTGGGCATCAACCACGAACGCTTCACCTACCACTTCCAAGGCCGCGACTTCCGTCTCACTGATGTCTCCGGCACTGTCGTGAAGGACATTCTCAGCAAAGCCGCCAGTCACGGAGTCTGACACATCGCACATCCTTCATGGTGGAATCCTCCCTGTCCCCCCAACCGGCCGCACCCGCGGTTTCCCAGTCCACCTTGCCGGGCACGGTCCAGAAGCCGGCAACCTTCATCGAGAGATTCCGGCTGGTCCTGGGCTGCCTTCTGGTCAGCCTGCCGGGTATCGCGCTTTTCCTGCTCATCCGTGAGCACCGTGTGAACATCCCCTTCCTCGATGACTGGATGTTTGTGCATATGTTCGAGAAGGACGCCCTGGGCACACTGACGGTGGCGGACTACTTCATGGTGCAGATGGAGCACCGCATGGCATTTGTGCGGGCGGTGATCATGGTGTTTCACAAGGTGTGGCCCACGGACTGGACCATGCAGATGTTCTTCTGCTGGTTTCTCCTTGTCCTCACCCAGGTGAATGTGGGCGTCCTCATCAAGCGCACCTCGGGGAAGTCCTTCCTCACGTGGTGGCCCCTGCTCATGCTGGCAGCGCTCACCCTCTTCTCACCGGTGCAGTACCGCATCGTGCTCTGGGCGATGATGTTTCAGGTGGCCTGTCCGGCCTTCTTCCTGAGCACGGCGCTGGTGGCCGTCACTTCTCCGTGGCCACTGTGGCTGCGGTGGATCGTGGGTGTGCTGGCCGCAAGCTGCGCCACGCAGAGTTTCGCCTCCGGCATCCTTGTGTGGCTCCTGCCGCTGCCCATCGTCTGGTTCGGCGGTGTCATCCGCAATTCCCTAGCGCGGCACATTTTCGGCGCGCTGTGGCTGGTGGCCTTCGGCATCACCATGGTCCTCTACTTCCATGACCTGAAGAATGAGGTGGACTCCGCCTTCGCGTACAAGCAGCAGGATGGTCATGAAACGCTGAAGAGTGACCTAGCAGGATTCCTCAAGGAGCCTGGAAGGGCCGTCCCGTATGTGCTGCGTTTCCTTGGCGGGCATCTGGGGCGTGGCAGCAGTCTCAGCGTGATGCACGCGAGTTTTTATGCGGGCCTCATCTCCGTCCTCCTGTACACGGGTGCAATGGCGTACCTCCTGTGGCATTGGAAACGGTTGGACATCCGGGCGAAGCTTCTGCCCTGGCTGATGTTCGGCGCGTACTCCATCGCGACCGCCTGCCTCGTGGCGGTGGGACGCATGTGGGCGTCCACGAATGGAGACAATGCGATCGCCCCACGGTATGCCATTCATCCGGTTCCGCTGACCGTTTCGCTCATCGTGCTCACCTGGCTGATTGTGCGGGACTGGCAGAAGCAGCGCGAAACTCCTGTGCGCACCGTGAACCGCGCGATGCTGGCCATGGCGGTGGTGCTCTGCTGTGTGCAGGCGGCCTCCTGGGTGCATGGACAGCACCTCATGGAGATGTGGCAGTCCTCACGCCTGCGCGGCGCGGTCACCACGCGCTTCGTGAAAGTGATGCCCGAGATGGACAACGTGGTGCCGGTGAATCCCCACTACGCGATCCTTGCGGACAGGCTGGGCCTGCTGGACCCACCCCTGCTGAAGGATCGCCAGCTCAACAATTTCCGCCTCGCGCCAAAGATGCTGAGCTCAAACACCGCGAGGTTCAAGAACATCGAGATTGGCATGGATGACGATGGGTTCTACGGCATCGCTGAAGGGTATGCGTGCCTGGCTTCACGAGAGCGTGTGGCGGACGGTGTCTTCCTCACGCGGCGTATTCCACGCGAGGGACGCTGGGAAATCTTCCACGTGGAGCAGGTCACGGGCATGCCGCTGTTCCTTGGTGAGATGTTCTTCAAGGACACACAGTTTGTGCATTTGCCAGGGCAAAGTGTGACGCAGGAGGTGCTGGCCGGGTTCTCAGGGCGCTTCCGATTGAATGAACTGCCTCCGGGGCTGCATGACATCATGGCCTGGGCATATGATTCCAAGAAAAACACCGTCTTTCCCATCGCGGGATTCTTCGAGTTGGATACCAGGGGCGCACACCCCAAGCTGAAGCGCTTGGGCACCAACCCGGCGGCGGTACATCTGAGCAAGTTCCTGGAGGGTGGGAAAAATCCACAGCCACAGTCACAGCCAGCGACGGAAGAGTAGAAGGCAAATGGGGCTGCGAGAGGTCCGGCGGCGCGCAACTGCGCCTCGGTATCCGATGGAAGCGGCAAGCTGATGCCAACCTTTCCGCTCGTGCGCATCGAATGCTCCCCTCATGAGGAGTTATGGATGTCCGCCCAAAATGGCTGGTGGGCAGGAATACCCGCCGGTCGATGTCCGGTCCGAAGGCCCGACTTCCTCAAAAGGCGCTTCCGCCCCGTGGTTCACTCTTCCCCACCTGTCGTCTCCACGGAGGCTTTCAGGCGGAAGCCTTGGACGCTGGTCTGACCCTCGTAGGAGTAGATGCGCTGCACGTCGCCAATCTTCATCAGCAGCCAGGGGGATGCGATGTTTTCACCGTTCTTGGTGTAGACGATGTCGTCCGCAACATAGACGCAGGAGTGGATGGCATTTCCCTGGGCATTGAGGAACATGAGCACATCGCCAAACTCAAAGGGAGCCTCGATGCGATTGTAGTTCTCCAGCACCGCAGCCGTCGCCAGGCGGGTGTCCAGATAGTACTCGCGGGGTTTGTAGTTGAAGAAATTGAGGGACGTCCAGTGGCAGTCCGGCATGCGGCCGAGGACGGCCAGTTCCATGGGCGGGTAGCCATAGAGGAATCGGCGGGCCAGCGAGGGCAGCAGTTGGATGACGTCCAGCTTGTTTTCGCCCTCGGTTTCCAGGGTAGAGCCGACCAGGGGCTCGATGTCCTTGTTTCGCTTGCGACCGCTCCAGTAGCGAACCACGCTTTTGAAGTCGGTGTTGTCATCCACGACCAGCTTGAGCATGAGAGACCGGGTGCGGGTCATGGTCTTGAAGAAGTCCTTCGCCTCGGCGTCCGTCTTCACATAGTTCAGCACAGCAGAGAGGTCGCTGAAGGCGAGCACCTCGCCACGCATGTAGGTGAATTTCTTGATCACCTCCCGGAGCTCTGGATTGAGACGGGACTGGCCCAGCCACTGGTCGACACTACCGCTGGTGATGAACACAGGGTTGAAGTAGAACTCGTTCTCCGGTGTCTTCGCCAGCTCGGCATAAATGACAGAGCGCTGGGCGGGAGTCATGGCCGAAAGGTCCGGCAGCGGGGGGAAGACGGTGATTCTCCCGTCCTTGTTCACGCAGTTCTTGGCATCCAGCAGGTAGTCCTGAAGCGCCTGGGGAAGAGATGCGCGGGTGAATAGCGCTCTGAGGTCACCTTCCGTCGCGGCGGGGAATTCCCACTTGGTGACGGAGTTGGGCATGGGGAAATGCTCAATGAGGCTCTGGGGTGCCTCGAGGTAGATATAATAATACTCAAGCTGCCCCCAAGGGCCTGGGTTGCAATGATAGACCTTTCCGAACATCTCTGAGCTTGAGTTCCCTTCTGGCAATGGCGTACCTGCCTGAGCCGGACTCGATGCCTGGGGCAGCAGCAAACCGGCAACAGTACCGGCGAAGAGAGCGAGAAGACGGTGCGAAAGGGAACGGGGCATCATTGAGAGGTGCGGAAACGGGGGGCGGTACTGGTGTGAAACGGATGGCCTTTGTCAATCATAGGCTCTCCGGCGTTGAATTCTGCTTTTCGTGCAGCAGAAGATTGTCATTCTCCGGCAAATACGCTCTAATCGCGACCTTGATTCTAAAAATGCCCGGAGGTACCCCCCCACTGCCCATTTCAACGACCGCCAGGAAGGCTCTTTGCCCTCTCCTGCTGGCTGGCAGCGTCTGGTGTGGAACCGCAACGCTCCTCCAGGCTGGCCCAGCAGGGGCCCCGACCTCCTCCGTTGCCGAAAGGGAAGTGGCCCGTCGTGCCGCCCTGATGCAACAGGCCAAAGTCTACATCGCCGAAGCCGCTCTCCTTGAACAGAAAGGGCAGCATGCGGAGGCCGCCGCCAGCTATCGTGAGGCGTGGAATCTCCTGCCGAATGCTCCCATGGCCGCTTCCCTGCGTGCCGAGGCCCGGGATGGCTACTCCCGCACGGCGGTGCTCTACGCTCGCCAACTGGCCAAAGAGGCTCGCTATGATGATGCCCGCACCCTGCTGAAATCCGTTCTCGCTGAAGATTTCAATCCGGGATATGCGGACGCCAAGCAGTTCGAAAAGGAACTGGATGATCCCGACCGCTACGAGCCGGCACTGACTCCGAAGCATGTCAAAGATGTAGCCAGGGTGGAGGAGCAACTCCGCTTGGGCTGGAGCCATATCAATCTGGGCAATTTCGACAAGGCGAACGAACGCTTCAAGGAAGCCCTGAGAATCGACCCCTACAACAAGGCCGCCCGCCGTGGCATGGAGCAGTCGGAGCAGCACAAGGATGACTACTTCGATACCGCGAGGGACCACACCCGCGCCAAAATGCTGTCCGCGGTGGATCAGGGCTGGGAAGACTCTGTACCGGTCGATTTGTCCAAGCTTTTTGGCGCATCCGCTCAACTGGGCGTGATGGGAGGCACCCGCGAGTCCAATCTGGTGAAGCTGCGCACTTTCATGGTGCCCATGGTGGAGCTGCAGGGTGCCGGTCTTGAGGAAGTCGTTGAGTTCCTGCGCATCCGCAGCCGCGAGATTGACCCCCAGAAGAAGGGCGTGGACTTCGTGCTCAAGGTCGCCCCGGAGTACGCAAACAAGCCCGTGACCCTCAACATGGTGGGCGTGCCGCTAGAGGAAGTGCTCCGGTATGCCACGGAAATGACCGGTACGATCTACCGGGTGGACGAATTCGCGGTGACCATCACCTCCCGTGCGGAGCGGTCTGATACCCTTGTTTCCCGCAGCTATCGCGTCCCTCCTGATTTCCTGCAGAACGCCCCGTCCGGTGGAGCCGCTGCTCCTCCTGCCAATCCCTTCGATCCGCAACCGGCGGCCACGGGTCTGACTATTCGGCGCATGGGCGTGCGGGAGTTCTTGGAGCAGCGCGGTGTGAAGTTCCCCGAAGGCGCTGCGGCATCCTACAGTCCCGCCACGAACATCCTCACCGTGCGCAACACCGAGGAGAATCTGGTGCTCGTCGACGCCATGGTGGACCAAATCGCCAGCGCGGTGCCTCGACAGGTGGAAATCCAGGTGCGGATGGTGGAAATCAACCAGAACCGCTTCAACGAATTCGGCTTCGACTGGCTTCTGGGACAGTTCAATCTGCCTGGCACGGAGAAGGTCTTCGGCAGCGGCGGCACGGTCGGCAATCAGCGTAACGCTCCCTTCGCGAGTTCTGACTTCGGTCTTGGCTATCCCGGTACAAACGTTCCGATTGGCGTGAATCCCATCACCTCGGGCCTGCGCAGCTCTGGAGCCATTCTGGGAACGCCATCGATTGACGGCCTCATCGGCCAGAGAAGAAATGTGGGCCTGGATTCCCGCTCGCCCGGCACTTTCTCCGTGACGGGGGTCTTCACCGACCCACAGTTCCAGATGGTGCTGCGCACGCTCGACCAGAACAAGGGTGTGGATTTCCTCGTCGCTCCGAATGTGGTCACCAAGAGCGGCCAGCGCGCCCGGGTGTCCGTCTCGCGTGAGTTCATCTACCCTACTGAGTTCGACCCGCCACAGATTCCCCAGAGCCTGGGTTCTTCTGAGACCGTTACCATCGTCAATGGTGTTCCTGTAAGCGTGGAAGTGAATGGCCCGGGCGTGGTTCCCGTGACCCCGACTACGCCAACCGCATTCGAGATGCGCGAGGTCGGTGTGATTCTCGAGGTGGAACCCGTGGTGGGACCGGACAATCGCACGGTGGAACTCAACCTCGTCCCGAGCCTGGTCGAGTTTGAGGGTTTCATCAACTACGGCACCCCCATCACACTGACCGGTTCCGATGTGCCGCCCAACACCATCGCGACGCCCAACGAAATCCTGCAGCCCATCTTCCGTACCAACAAGATCTCCACGAATGTGACCGTGTATGACGGCCAGACGGTGGTGCTGGGTGGAGTGATGTACGAAAAGCGCCAGGACATCGATGACAAGGTCCCCATCATCGGTGACATCCCCATCATCGGTCGCGCTTTCCAGAGCCAGCTCGGCAATGTGGAAAAGAAGAACGTGCTCTTCTATGTGTCCGTGAAGATTCTTGATCCGGGTGGCAATCGCGTAAACCCGATCATGACGGTCGAAGAAGGCGCGGCGACGGTGGCGCGCTAAGGTTGATTGCCAGCCGCAGCGGCACACAAAAGAAACACCGTGCGTCCCGTCACGTTAGGGACGAAGGACTTTTCAGCGGAGCGCGGACAAGAGTGTCCGCACTCCTTTGAGAATTCCGGCATTCCACCTGGGAATGCCCGCCTACCACAGCGCCATCTGCTCGCCGCCTTCGGGAGTCACTATTTCTGACTGGGGCAGTTCGCGGGTGAGACTCTGCTGGAACCACGTTTGCGCCGGCGGGTCGCCATGCACGAGGAGCACCTTGGCAGGAGCGACCTGCTTCACGTACTCCACAATGCTCTCGCGCGTGGAATGCGCGCTGAAATCATAGCTCTCCACGCGGCTGTTGACTTCGACTGCAGGCAGCTTTGGATCGAGCACCACGAGCTCACCGGGCTTGGCATTTCTCACACGATAACCGGGCGTGAGCGGGTCCGTGTAGCCGACGAAGGCCACGGTGTTGCGAGGGTTCGGCAGGAACTGGCGCGCGAACTGGTTCGAAGTGGTACCCTCGCTCATCATGCCGCTGGAGAGGGCATAGATGGTCTGCGGATTGTAGGTGAGCTCCTTCTTCCGTTTGCGCGGGGCCACGAGCGTACGCATGTCTTCGAGGATGCGGAAGCCCTCGTAGTTGCGCCGGGTCTTGTGCGCGTACTGGTCGTAGGTGACGGTGACCTTGGTGCTCAAGCCACCAATGACCACCGGCGCCGGCGGGATGAGCTCCATCTCCACGAGCTCATGCATCATCACGAGCACTTCCTGGGATTTGCCCAGGGCGAAGACGGGAATGAGCACGGCGCCATTGGCCTGGAACGTTTCGCGGATGGCCTTGCCGAGCCGTTCCTTTTCCGAGCGGCGGGTGAAGTCCTCGGGACGCTGGTAATCACCACGCGTGGTCTCGATGATCAACACATCAATGTCTTCCGTGGGGAAGTCTGCCCCCTTGGTGATGGTCTGGGATTCGAAATTGACGTCGCCGGAGTAGAAGAGCGTCTTGCCCTCATGCCGCAAGCGCACCCCCACAGAGCCCATGATGTGGCCGGCATCAAAAAAGGTGCACTCCACATTGGTGCCCGGGAGGATGAAGGGTTTGCGCAGGTCGCGGTAGTCCCACTGCGACACGATACCGTCGATCTCCTTGTGCGTGAAGAGCGGGTACTCGTGAATCTGCAACTCATCCCGCTGGCTGGACATCACGTTCACGGAATTGTGCAGCATGCCCGCGGTGAGTTCACCGGTAGCCTCGGTCATGAAGACCGGCGTCTTCGGCTGCTGGCGCTGCAGCACGGGCAGCGACCCGATGTGATCGTGGTGCGCATGCGTGATGATGATGGCATCCACACTGTCATAGGGCACGGAGCTGAAGTTGGGCAGTGACTCCAGCCCTTTTTCACGAGGGTGCGCGCCGGCATCGAGGATGATGCGGCTGCCGCCTGCTTCGATGAGGTAGGAGTTTGCGCCGATTTCCTTGCGGCGCAGCAAACTGCGAAATGTCATGTGGATGAGGTCTAACTAAAAATCGCGCCGCGGCGCGAGCCGGATTCCCTACGGGCAAAAAAGGAGCTTGGCAAGCGGAGGTGCAAAGGGGGGGCACCTTGTCGCTCCGTCCGGCTGGAGCGTATGAAGGGTCCCTGGGCCGTTGCAGGGACGCTGGATGTGGCGGGCTGCATTGGATTCAATACAGAGGCACGAAGATGAACACACCCCTGCACCTTCCGACTCTCACCGCTACGCCGCCGCATCCCCAACCACGTCAGACAAATCCTGCGCCTTCGGCTCCGGAGCCGCCCGCTTGCGATGCGGCCACAAAAAACAAAACAGCGTGGTCGTGGCAAGCACGACGGTGGCCGGTGCGGGTGACCACCACCAGAGGGAGGACTGGAAGGTGAGCATGCAAACGATGGCTGCCAGCGCTGCGAGCAGGATGCCGGCAAGCAGGGCCTTGATGCGGCCACGACGAAACTGCCAGAGCGAGAACAGCGCCATGGCTCCTGCGAATGCCCACTCTCCCCACTGCGGTGCCCGGTGCAGGTGCGGTACGGCGAGCGCCTGCGCGATGGCCCGGGCCTGAGCCTGGGCAAAGGCACCGATGCCAATCACGACCACCTTGCCCTTCCCCAGAACATCCGTGGAGGTGTCCGGCACGGAGTCATCGATGCGCGGTGTCAGCAGCATGAGCGCATCGAGCTTCGGCACGGTGGGTTTGTCATCCAGGACCATGGAGCCGCCTTTGTCGAGCGGTACCACATGCGTATCACTGAGGCTCAACCGTGCTCCGGGGCCGAAGCGCAGATGGAGATTGAAAGAAGCCATGCGCAGGAACCGCGATACAGTCTGCGCTGGGAGAGTCGGGACGAGATGCGAGCCATCACTGACCACGAACGGCAGGGCCTCATACGATTCCTTCACCGCAGTGCCGGGCAGCACGCGTGCGATGCCCACTTCCGTGCCGATGCGCAGGGCCTTGTCCGGCAGATGGGACACGCTTTGGAAGGTCGTTCCCGCTTGGGAGAAGTCACCCGCCTGGGCACGGAAGAACGGCAAGCCACTGGAGACAAACTCCTGCTGCTCGGGCGACGACTCTGCCTTCTCTGTGGAAACATCGAAGCCCAACACAACGGATGGCACGGGAAGCAGCAACTCGCGGAGCTTTCCAATGAACTGCGCGTCCGACGCCTCCCAGCGCAGTGGCTCGACAAACGCGATGACCTCCGGATTCGCCGGGGCGAGCTTCTTCATCAGCATGATGTAATCCAGCGGTGCGGGTGGCCACGCGCTGAACTCAGCCTTGTCCTCCTCCCGGAATTCAACCAGAACCACATCCGCAGACGAATCCGGCACTGCCTTCTGGAAACTCTCCTGCGAATTCGCCATGAGGAAGTCCAGGAAGCCCTGCTCAAACTCCCGCACGCGCCCCTGATACTCAGGAGACATGCGCAAAGCAATGACATGCCCCACCAAGGCCGCCGTGAGCAGGACAGCAAAGGTGGTGACGCGCGCTTTCATAGAGTCGGATGGGAGAGCCGGAAGGATGCGTGCCTCAAGACATCACACTTCCACGCGGAAAAGGTGCATGAAGGTGGCGTTCGGATCAAGGTGCACAAAATTTGAGCTGCCTTGCCAGGTGTAGCTGTTCCCGTGGAGCACATCATGCACCTGGTAGGGCCGGTCGTGCGGCAGGCCGAGCGCGGCCATGTCCAGGTGCACCATGGTGGAGGCGGAGCTGTGCGGATTGATATTGATGATGGCCAGCATGCGGTTCGACCAGTCGGGCGTCACCTTGCTGAAGGCAATCACCTCATTGTGCTCCGCATTGTGGAAGCTGAGGTTGTCGTAGAGCTGCAGCGCGCGGTGCTCATTGCGGGCACAGTTCACTTCACGGATGAAGCCCTTGATGTTGTTTGGCGAATTCCAATCGCGCCACGCGAGCTGGAACTTCTCCGAGTCCAGATACTCCTCACGACCAGGCAGCGGCTTGCTCTCACAGAATTCGTAGCCGGAGTACATGCCCCAGCTCGGCATGAGCAGCGCCGCGAGTGCAGCACGAATCTTGAAGGCAGACGCAGGCGCATTCTGCAGCGGGTACGGCAGGATGTCCGGCGTATTTGGCCAGAAGTTCCCACGGTAGTAGTGCTTCATCTCCCCGGCACTGAGCTCGGTGGCATACTGGGTGAGCCCCTGCTTCTCCTCGCGCCAGGTGAAATAGGTGTAGCTCTGGCTGAAGCCAATCTTCCCAAGCGCCTGCATCATGCGCGGCTTCGTGAAGGCCTCGGCCAGGAAGATGACGTCGGGGTCCTTCGCATGAATCTCAGCAATGAGGGTCTCCCAAAAGGAAACCGGCTTCGTGTGCGGATTATCCACGCGGAAGATTTTCACGCCATGGCTCACCCAGTACTGCACCACGTCGATGAGCTCACGCCACAGCGCCTTCCAGTTTGGGTTGTGGAAGTTCAGCGGGTAAATGTCCTGGTACTTCTTTGGCGGATTCTCCGCGTAGCGAATGGAGCCATCCTCGCGCTGGTAGAACCACTCCGGATGCTCGGCCACATACGGGTGGTCTGGTGAGCAATTGATGGCGAAGTCGAGCGCGATCTCCAGGCCGCGATTCCGCGCCTCCTGCAGCAGCCACTGGAAGTCCTCCATGGTGCCGAGCGCGGGCTCAATGGCGCGATGCCCGCCCTCTGCGGAGCCAATGGCCCACGGGGAGCCCACATCGCCGGGATACGCCTTGAGCGTATTGTTCTTCCCCTTGCGATTGCTGACGCCAATGGGGTGAATCGGTGGGAAGTAGATGATGTTAAAGCCCATGTCCTTCGCGTCATCGAGCCGGGGAAGGCAATCGCGGAAGGTGCTGTGCTTGTCCCCCCTACCCTCGGCACTGCGGGGGAAGAACTCATACCACGCGGAGAAGCGGGCGCGCTCCCGCTCCACGATGACGCGGAACCCGCGTGAAATGGTGCTGAGGCTGCGGTCCTGATGCCGGTCCAGGATGGCTTGCAGCGCAGGGGCGAGCAGAATCTCAATCAACTCCGAAGGCGGCAGCACACGGAGCATCTCGGCGAGCTGGGTGATTTCCACCGCGGTGTCTGAGGCGCCTGCGGCACGGGCACGCTGAGCGGCACCGTCCAGCAGCAGAGCCCCCTCGCGGGCTTCGATACCCAGCTCCGGGTCATTCGCATCGTACTTCGCCTTGAAATGCTTCTTCCACGTGAGCCACTCATCTGCCCAAGCCTCCACCACATACTCCCAGCGGCCTGCCTTGGGGAAGGTGCACTGACCGGTCCAGCGGTCATTCTCCAGCGACTTCATATTCGCCTCATACCAGCGGCTGCTGCCGGCGGGTCGCCACTTCAGCACTGCGCAGAGGATGACATGGCCGTCCGTGAAGACATCTGCGAAGACATCCAGCGGCTCGCCGATGACACGCTTGATGAGGTAGTTCTCCGCCCCGAGGTCGGGGAAGAAATTCTCAATAACGCAGGTGGGGGCGTGAGCGGTGCGGACAGAGGACTCCATGACGGGCGGGAAGATGGGCAGGAACGCCGCCCGCGCAACCAGCACGGGATGGGGAGGGTTGATAGTCTATGGTCGATGGTTGATAGCCTGAGTTTGAGCTGAGCTGCTTCACGCCAGGTGCGGCGCTCACCCCGACGGGTGGATGCACTTCCCCCCGGGTAGCTCCTCAGTCTCAGGCTATCAACCATCGACCCTCAACCATCAACTCCGCTCCAGCTCAGTCCTTTTTCCCAATCAACGTGAACTGGAAACGGGCGTCGTACCGGCCATGGTTGTGCTGCCGGCAGCACGCGAGGCAG
Organism: Roseimicrobium gellanilyticum; assembly: GCF_003315205.1. Taxonomy (NCBI): domain Bacteria; kingdom Pseudomonadati; phylum Verrucomicrobiota; class Verrucomicrobiia; order Verrucomicrobiales; family Verrucomicrobiaceae; genus Roseimicrobium; species Roseimicrobium gellanilyticum. Next base: position 197,423 of record NZ_QNRR01000013.1, read on the forward strand.
GCCGTGTGGCGCTGGAACTTCCTCACGCGCTCCACTTTGACCTGACAGGAAGGGCACTGGTAGGTGAAATTCCGCGTCTGCTTCGACCGGGGAAGCGGCAGGGTATGCCGGGCGGATTCGTCGGGGATGCCGAGATCCGCACATGCCTTCCGCCATTCCTTCCCATGCGGGTCGATGCGCTTCCGCCCCGCCCGTGCGTAGGCGATGAGGTGGGCCAGCTCATGCTTCAGCGTGCGGTCCACCTGTCCGGGGAACTCCGCCAGGAGCGGGTTCAGCTCCACCTTCCACATGGGCCACTTCGCATATCCAGCAGTGCTGCGGAGCTTGCGATTCCACTCCACGCGTAACTTCATCGCCCCCTCATGCAGCCCCAGCCGGTCCAGCCAGTCGCGAGCCTGCTTCTCCAGCACTGCATCACGGCCACGACGCTCGGGGGACATGGAGATGCCCGCCTCTTGCTCCTGCTCCTCCTCTGCCTCGACATTCCCAGAAACATCCGCATCCACCACCGGCGGCTCCTGCAGGTGCTGCTTCAAAATGGGCAACGTCCTCGCCTCCCGACGCGCCGGCAGCCGCGTTTTCACGGATTCCAAAAAGCTGAACCACAACTGCCGCACCGCAGACGGCGACTCACGTTCCATACCGGAAAGGTTCTGTACCCCGGCAGGAAATGCAACTGGCGGGAGCGGCGGATTGGAAACTAAAGATGGAGGTGGGGGATTGACAGGGGGAGCGAGTCTGCGGCGCTCCACCGGAGGTTAGGCGTCCCGCCTGACCATTATCTCCCGCTCCATTTCCCCAGGCTCCGCTTCCTTGGGAGCTTCACGCCTCGCCATCACCACGCACGCACGAGGAATCCAGCGGCCAAACGGCTGCCGCTCGCCCAAAGTTCAGAACCACGGGAGGAAAGTTTCCCAAGCAAGCCCACCTGCTCGTATCCTCCCACACCCGCCACCGCGGGCTGGCTTACTTCAGGATGCTGCCGTAGCCGGAGCTGCCGCTGCTGCTCTTGCCATAGCCATACCCGCTGCTGCTGCCGAAGCTGCTCCCGGTCCCGCTTTTCAGCAGGCTGTTATAGCCGGAGCTGCTGCCACTGCTGTAGGGCTTGTAGGTGCTACCGCTCGTGCCGTAGCCAAAGCTGCTGCTGCTGCTCCCGAGAGTGCTGTAGCCGGTGCTGTAATTCCCCAGGGAGCTGCTCCCCCGGTTCTTGTGCAGGAGGCTGCCACTGTCATAGCCCAAGCCGCTGTTAAAGAGCTGTCCCTGGGAGGAGGCTGGCTTCAACAGGCTCCTGTTTTCATAGTCCGGGCGGATAGAGTACTGCTGGCCCGACCTGCCGACCCCGGTGTAGCCGCCAAAAAGCTTGGGGCGCCACTTGATCCTGCTCCCGTTCCTGGAGGTGGTGGTATACCCGCCAAAGCCATCGGGCTCGGCCGTGTAGTTGCTGCTGCGCAAGGTGCCCCCGCCACTCGCGCCGGAGAAGAGGCCAACCAGCTCCGAATGCTGTGGTCCCGTGTAGCCCCGGCTGCTGGTGCTTTCATCCTTGGGCTTGGAGAACCAGTAGCGGCGCGTGGGCGTGGTGGATGCGGTGGCAGTCTTCTGCTTCGAAGACGTGTTCCATTTCAGAGGAGAGTGTCCGAAAAGGCTGCGCCGTGGCTTGCTATGAGCCGTGGAGGACACGGAATAGTCATCGCTGGAGGCAGAGGTCCGGCGCGACTTCGCCGGCGTCCAGATGCTGCTGGTACTCCCATACCCGCTGCTCCTGCTGCTGCCCAGACTGTTCCGATACCCGCTGAAAGCGGACTCACGAGCATTGCCCCCACGGTCACCCTCGCCCTCGACGTACACTGTCCTCCGTCCCCCCGGGTGCGCACAGGAAGCCAGCGTCAATACAGTAACGAACAGGGAAAACGCTGGAGCAAACAACCTCATGGGAAGTCCATAGCATGATGCATACCCCTGTAAACAAAAACTCACCCGCGCTTGCCACACTCACAACTCCCGCATGGGAACGTGATCACTTCCCGGTCCCTCTCTCTGCGAGCGGAATCAGGGCCATCACCACACACACAAGGCCCACCCATCTCGCATCAAGGTGGGGAAAGGCATACAGAATGCCTGCCACACACGCGCCGCCGCCTGCGAACAATCCGATGGAGGAGGCCACGGAACGACGCATGCAGATTCCTTTCTCCCCGCCTTCCTAGCTCGCCCGCTTCTTTGACTTGTCCAGCATGCGGAAGTCCTGGTCACCCACGGCAAGCAGCGTATCCGGCGCGATGCTGTGCATGAGGAAGACATTCGCCCCAATCGTGCTGCGCGCGCCGATGGTGGTATCACCACCGAGTACAGTCACGTTCGGGTAGATGGTCACGTTGTCCTCCACATTCGGGTGGCGCTTGATGCCCTTCACGGGGTTGCCCTTGTCATCCTTGGCAAAGCTGCGCGCACCGAGGGTGACGCCGTGGTAGAGCTTCACGCGATTGCCAATCACACACGTCTCGCCGATGACGACGCCGGTACCGTGATCGATGAAGAAATGCGTGCCAATCTGCGCACCGGGGTGGATGTCGATGCCGGTGCGGCTATGCACCCACTCCGTCATCATGCGCGGGATGAGCGGCACGCCCATCTTGTACAGCTCATGCGCGGCACGCTGGATGGCGATGGCCTCCAGGCCGGGGTACGCGAGGATGATTTCCTCATAGCTGCGTGCCGCCGGGTCGCCCTCATATGCGGCCTCCACGTCCGTCTGCAACACGCGGCGCACCTCAGGAAGCTTCGAGAGGAACTTGCAGCAGTAGTCCTGCGCCTGTGTCTTGCTCGCGGAGCCGTCACCGTTCTTGTAGCGCAGACTGTGGCCGATTTCCTCGCTCAGTTGCGAGCGCACATTGGCCACCAGCTCATTGGCCGCCAGGGGCAGTTCATCGCTGGAGACCGCCTCCTCCGAGTAGAATCCGGGGAAGAGCAGGTGCAGGAGGTCGTCGCACAAGGTCGCGATGACATGCTTCGACGGCAGGTTTGCACAGTCGAGATGATTGATGCCACCAATTTCCTGGTAGGACTTGAGCAGTCCCGTGACGATTTCTTCCTGACGGCAATCCATGGATGTGAGGCAGTTTCACCGCCAACCGGAGCCAGCGGGACGGGCAGTCTACCGCAGATGGCCGTTTTGGCACTGAAAAGTTGCAGTTGAGGGGCGTCGTGAGTGAACTCCGGTCCAGAGCAGATACGTCCGGGGTGCAGACGCGGGTGATGCCGGGAGCGGCATGGGGAAAGGCGGGAAGGTGGGTAGCACGGAGGGCCTTCGACCACATCTTCCCTGCATGGCTGCCTGCTGGGCTGACGCTGGGCGTGCCAGGATGCCGAGTCGTGTGACTACTTTGGGCACTGGTGGAGGAGATGATGGTCAGGCCGGAGGCCTAACATCCGCTGTCAGACGAGACGCCTAACCTCCTTCAGTTTCTTTGCTGCTCTGCTGCTTTGCGATAAAACCCACCCACCTCGCCCGCGCGGTCAACTCACAGTCGTCCCTTCCGCGCATCCCCCACCGCGCCTCTGCCTCCTCTGCATCGAGATGCCGCCACACCACAGCGCGTGGCACGTCCCACCCGCCAATCCCACTCTCCCCTCTACGTCCTTTGCCTCTCTGCCCCTTTGCGGTGAACTGGAATCGGCCTCATGACGTGATGAGCGAGTAGTCGGCGGGGTTGCCGTCAGGCCAGAGGCCTAACCTCCAGCCCGCGAACACCTTTGGCTACTGCGGCGTGGCCTTCATATGGAAGAGGCCCCACCCGTGCCCATCCAGGTCGGTGAAGTCGTGTTGGTACATGAACTCATCATCCTCTGGCTTCCCCTGGGTCGTGCCGCCGGCGCTCAGGGCCTTCGCCACAAATCCATCGACTTCCTCGCGGCTCTCACAATTGAGGGCGAGCAGCATTTGGGTGGTCGTCTTCGTGTCGCAGATCGCCTTGGGCGTGAGACTGGTGAACTTCTCATGCGTCCCCAGCATGACGTGGATGACATCGCTGATGACGATGCACGAGGCGGTGTCATCGCTGAATTGGGGATTGTGGCCAAAGCCCAACGCCTTGTAGAAGGCTGTGGCTTTGGGCACATCTGCGACAGGAAGGGTGATGAAAATGAGTCGGCTCATGAGAAGAGAAGGATGCGTTTGGTCTTTGGATGGAAGTGGTTCGAGAAGGACTGCCGCAGCGGCCCGTCAAAAGCATGACGAACGTCCCACGCGAGCCAGGACAGTTCGGACAGCTTTTTCGTCGCCCGAACGGCTCCTTCTCCCCTCAGGCTCTCAACACTCAACGCCCGATTCTCAACCAGCCTTCACGAACTTCCCGGGATTCAAAATCCCCAGCGGATCCAGCGCCGCCTTCAGCCGCTGATGCGTGCTGAGCGCGCCTTCGCCCACGGCCTCGGGGAACCAGCGCTCCTTCGCAATGCCAATACCATGCTCGCCCGTGATGGCGCCACCAAGGGCCAGCACCTGGTGGAAGAGGCGGTCCAGCGCCACCTCCGCGCGCTCGCGCTGCACGGGGTCATTCATATCAGGCACCATGATGTTCACATGGATGTTCCCATCTCCGGCATGGCCGAAGCAGGCCACGGGGAAGCCACTCTCCTGCTGGAGCAGCTCGGCAAAGGTGACGAGCTCCACGAGCCTCCCGCGCGGCACCACGATGTCTTCATTCAATTTCGTGAGACCCGTGGCGCGCAGGCTGTAGGAGAACTCGCGACGCAGCTTCCAGAATTTCTCGCACTCGGCATCGCCCACCGCGGTGCTGACCTCGAGCGCACCCAATCCAGTGAGCAGCACGCGCAAGTTCTCGATTTCCAGGGGCACCGCTTCCGGCTGGCCATCCACTTCCACAATGAGATGCGCATCGCCAGAGGGCACACCTTCACCCACGTAGTTGCGGGCCGCTTGCAGCGTGAAGCGGTCACTGATTTCCAAGGCCGAAGGCAGGTGCCCGCTGCCGAGGATGCGCTGCACCGCCGTGGCCGCCTCCGCAAAGTTGGCGAATCCGGCCCCGAGCATGGCACGGAGCGGCGGATGCGGGATGAGGCGCAGCGTGATTTCCGTCACGATGCCCAGCAGGCCCTCACTGCCCACGAAGAGGCCGATGAGATCGAAGCCCGTCTTGTTCTTGTGGCAACGACCACCGGCGCGCAGCACGGTGCCATCTGCCAGCACGGCTTCCAGACCGAGCACGTAGTGGCGCGTCACGCCATACTTCAGGCAGCGTGGACCACCGGCATTCGTGGCGATGTTTCCGCCCAGCGAGCACTCGCGCAGGCTGGCGGGGTCCGGCGGGTAAAACCAACCCTGTGCGCGTGCCGCATCCTGCAGGTCGCCTGTGATCACACCCGGCTGCACCACCGCGAGGCCATCGGCAATGTTCAGTTCCAGAATCTTGTTCATGCGTGCCAGCGAGAGGGCAATGCCTCCCTGCAATGGCACGCACCCGCCCACATACCCCACGCCTGAGCCCCGCGGCGTGACCGGGATGCGGCGCTCCGTGGCGAACTTCATGAGCGCGCTCACCTGCGCCGTGTTCTCTGCAAAGACCACCACCTCCGGCGTGCGCGAGGCGAACCACTTGTCCGTGGCATGCACCGCCAGCGTGCCCTCCTCCGTGGAGACATTCGAAGGACCGAGCAGGGCAATGAGTTCAGGAAGCCATTCTGGCTGGGGGGATGACATGCCCATTCCTAGCAGGGGAAGACGCGGGGGGCATCTGGAAAAGGTGCGCGAGGCGGGGCCGGGGGGGGGCGCGTCATTGCACAGTCGAGGAGAGTCTTTGCCCCCTTCCCATTCCATTTCCGCCGTCACCTCAGGGACAGAATAACTTTCTTTCCGCACAATCTGGTGTTTACCCTCGTCCCAACTCCCCTGCCCACCGGCTGCCATCCGGGGCAAGTATTTGTCTCGTTGTACGTTCGCGCCAACACACTCCCTAGCTTCACCCCATGACTCCGGAACAAGTCGCCCAGAGCTATGACCAACTGGCTCCCATTTGGAACAGCGACGACTTCAATCGGGCGAATGGCATCGCGCAGCACGAGAAGGCCATCCAGTTTTGTGAAGACAAGAAGACCGCCATCGACGTCGGCTGCGGGTCCAGCGGGCGCATCATCGACCTGATGCTGAAGGAGGATTTCGAAGTCGAGGGTCTAGACATCTCCCCGGAGATGCTCAGGCTGGCGAAGCAGCGGCATCCGGAGGTCACGTTTCACCTCGCGGACATCTGCACGTGGGAGTTCCCCCGGAAATATGACCTCATCTCCGCATGGGACAGCATCTGGCACGCGCCCTTGGTCGAGCACGAGAAGATTCTCCGGAAGCTGTGCACCGGGCTCAGCGAGGGCGGCATTCTCATCTTCACCAGTGGTGGGGTGGACCAGCCGGAGGACATCATCAATCCCTGTGAAGGCCAGCCCATGTACCACGCCGCCTTGGGAATCCCCAAGCTGCTCGAGATTGTGTCCGGGCAGGACTGCGTCTGCCGACATCTCGAGTACGACCAGTTTCCCGAGCTGCATATCTATCTCATTGTGCAGAAGATTGCGTGAGTGCGGAGGGGGTCAGTGAACGGCCCGGGACGTTTGATGTGCGGTGGAGGAATGCATGCGGGTCAGTGATTGGGAGTGCTGGAGCTTGATCCAGCACTCCCAATTCGCCACCTTCTCACATGACGTCACAGGCGTGATGCAACCACTTGCGGCCATATCGCCCCCTCTCACTTCCCACCGCCCAGCACCTCAATCACCTTCGCTTCCTCCGGCAGCTTCTCCTTGAGAAGCGCGTACAGTGAAGGCTTCCACGGGTCCAGATCGACGGTGATGCTCTTGATATTCCCAAGATACTTGCCCGTGCGCAGATCATAGACATGGGCCGGTTCCTTGAGCAGGGCCTGCGTTTGAATGGGTTTCTCCAGCGCTTCGTTCCCACCGGCCTGGGCGAGGTCCTCGCTCATGTGGTAGTCAATGTTCCTCTCGAACGCGATGAGCCGGGCATTGTTCCCAAGCTTGTAGCGATGGATGCGAACGCAATCGTCGAGGGCGATGCGGATGGGTGGTGGCTCGATGCCAACGGAAGTGTTCGCCAGGTCAGGCATGTACTCCCGTTCCTCCGCGGTCATCTCACCGAGGCGATTGGCCGGATAGCGCGCCATGTCGTACGGGGAGCCGGAACCGAGTTCTTCCCCACCTTTGAGATGATGCGCCGACTGACCGGTAGTACGGGACAGGTAGGGCAGCAGATGCTGCCTCGGGCCTGTGTACCTGCCATGACCATCGAAGCTTCCGGTGGGATTGCTGGCCACCATGCGCCAATGGTCATCCGGCTGATGAGTGCGCCAGCGATGGATGGCCAAAGCTTCCTGGTCCGTGATGGCATAACTCTGCGGCATCACAAACATGCGGTAGCCACCGCCCTCCAGCTCTCCTTTCTCAACCTGCTCCGTGCTGACAAAGCGCGGTGAATAGCCCATGTCCTGCAGCAGCTTCATCCAGCCATTGCGCACCCGCGCATGCCGGTTGTGCTTGCCCTCGTGACTGCTGAAACGTCGCGGCCACGTGCGACCATCCACCGTGCTCTCGATGAGCCACGCCACCTGGATGCTCGCCTGCGAGTAATGGATGGCGATGGGGTCGTATTCCTTCTCCGCCCGCAAGAAGAGCTTCGCCAGAGGTGAGGTCATCTCTTTCAGCGCAGGTGCAAGAGCTTTCCCCTTCTCCGTGAGCGGCGCATCGGGCTTCGCCATGTCTACGCAATCCTCACTCCACCAGATGATGCAGCCCTTGTCGCCTTCCAGCAGCAGATGCCAGAGGCGGCGCATGGCATGGTTCGTTTCCTTCTCGAAGACCGTGGCCAAAATAGGCTTGCCCGGCATGAAGCTGCCAAAGATTTCACGCGCATTCGCCACATCATAGGGCTCCACCCAATCGAGACTCTGCGAGAGTTTCCAGAGGTCATACCCGCCGAACGCATGTGGCATCTGCGTGCCCTCGATACCCACCGGAGTAGCAGCATCCACCTCGCGGGCAGACAGCCTCAGTGCCTGCAGCGAGCGCGCGAGCACGGAGTCCATGTACGAGCGAAAATCACACCACGGTGAGAAGTTCCATCGCACGAGCGCACTACGGTCAAGAAACGGGTCAAACTCCACCCGCTTCAGCGCACTCCAGTCTGGCGGCCCCTTGGGCATGCGCTCACCCGTGACCATGCGCGCCTTGATTTGGTCCGTGGTGAAGGGGCGCACCTCCTCCCAGGTGGCGAAGTCCGTGTCCCACTGCTGGTTGAGTTTTTCCAGCGTGCCGTATTCTGTCTTCAACCACGCACGAAATCCCAGCAGGCTCTTCGGCGAGAAGTCATAGTCAAAGGGATTTGCCGAGGTGGTGACGGAAAGCTCATCCCGCAGGTCATAGAGCAGCGGCTGGTGCTCGCGATGCTTCGTGGCAGAGCGCACCACCTCCTTCTTCGACTGCTCCAGCCATGCCGGGTCCTCCAGGCAGTAGGGTCGCACAAAGGCGGCTTCATCCCGCTTCTCCATCCAGCCGTTAATGAAGCCGCTCCAATCCGTGACGGGCGAACGAAATTTCAGGCACAGACCCGTGCGGACAATGTTCTCCACATAATAGGGCATGCCCGCCTTCAGATAGTGGGCGGGGTCACCCTCTCCGGTGACCATGCCTGCCGTCACCCCCATCTCGCGCGCCCGCTGCAGGAAGAGTGGCACACGCTCCGGTTTCTCCACCGACTTACCACTCACCCAGAGGATGACCTGGTACTCCGGCCACGGCCTCAGCGTCGCCTCCTCAGCAAGCGCCGTGTCTGTCAGGAAACCGGACAGCAGGACTCCGAGGAGGGCGGCGTATGAGCGGTGATTCACACAGGCGTGACTTCAAATCCCTTGCGGTACTCACGGGTGAGCATGGCCTGCGCAGGGGTGCTATCAACGGCACCACGGCTGATCTTCATCTGGGCCGCATCCCACTCCAGCGTCTCACCCGGGAAGCGAGCAGCGACGTTGCCGAGCTGCACCGTCTCTGAGAGCGGAGCCGCATAGTGGAAACCATCGCTGGTCTTCTTGCCTTCGAAGATGGCATCCACCCAGACGTGACGGTGATTGAGACCCACCACGTCCTTGGGGTAAGCGAAGGTCTGGAACTTCTCCTGTGGATACATGCGCGGTCCGGCCACGTGCGGCAGGATCATATTGCCGCCTTCACCGATGATGAGGGAGCCCGCCTTGGGCAGGCTGAGATTGTCCGGCATCTGCGCGAGTTCCTTCGGCGGCTGCAGCTTGCCGTCATACCAGGTCACGGCAATCGTCTTGCCCGCGGTGAAGTCCGTCCCGGGGAAGGTGTAGTACACCCTCTCAGGACCAGGCCACACTTCCTTGTTCGTGCCGGAATGCTCGGCGCGAATCGTGGTGGGCGCAGTCAGCTCCAGCGCGGTGAAGATGGGATCCAAAATGTGGCAGGCGAAATCGCCGAGCGCGCCTGTGCCGAAGTCCTGCCAGTCACGCCACACGAAGGGATGGTACGCATCGGACACATACGGGCGCATGGGTGCGGGCCCAATCCACAGATCCCAATTCACATTGGCGGGCGGGGTGGACTCCAGGCTCTTCGGCGGGCGGTCGTCGAAGCTGGTTCGCTCGCGGCCATCCACACTCACCCACGAGTGCACTTCCTTGATCTTGCCGATCGCTCCCTCACGCAGCAGACGCACACCCAGGCGGTAGGCGATGTCTGAGTGGATCTGATTTCCCATCTGGGTGATGACGCCGCTCTTCTCCGCCCAGAGCTTCATCTGACGGCACTCCCACACGGTGTGGGCGAGCGGCTTCTGGCAGTACACATGCTTGCCACGCTTCATGGCCTCGATGCTGGCACGCGCATGGGAATGGTCCGGCGTGGCCACGCACACGGCATCCAGACCGTCACCCAGCTTGCTGTACATTTCCATGTAGTCGGCGAAATGCGCCACGCCGGGGAAGGCCTTGTCCGCCTTCGCGAAGCGACTGCTGTCGATGTCGCAGAAGCCCACGAACTTCACCTTCTCATGCGAGCCAATGTTCGTCATGTCGCTGTAGCCCATGCCATCCGCGCCAATCACGGCGACCTGCAGGGTGGAGTTCAACGGCTTGGAAAAGGATCCACTGGGCAGAATGAACGGCGCACCGATGGCGGCAGCCGCAGTCTTGAGGAAACCACGGCGCGAAGGGATGCGAGATGCAGGGGACTGGGACAAATGATGACGCATGATGGGGATAGGATACATGGCCCCGTCCCGGATGTTTCAGGACCATGGTGACGGATACTCGTACAAATGTCCGGTGGTAGACGTGGGGTTGGTTGTGAAAGGGCTGCTGGGTGTGGCGGGCTGCATTGGATTCAACACAGCGCCGAGCGGAGCGAGACGACTGCGAAGCAGCCCGAAGGGTGAGGACGGCAGGACGAATCAAACACGGAGACGCAGAGGAACTTCGGAGACTGAAACTGAGCAGGACCAGCACAAGTAACAGACGTATTTCGCATTTTTCAGTCTCTGTGACCTCTGTGTCTCCGCGTCTCTGTGTTGAGTCTCTGTGTTGAACACCCTGCACCCAAACTCACCCTCCCACTACCGAACCAACCCTTGCAGCCCTTCATCCCCCTCACCATCCCTTGCATTCCCCCCTGCCCCGCTTAGAAAAGCGTCACAACCACTGCGCCCTGCACAAACACTCTGTACAGGCGCATCGCTCCCCGGCGAAGCGCCTGCTTCATCTCCACAACTCTCAACATGAACTCAAATCACTCCCCGCGCCGCAGGACCACCCTTCTCGCTGCGGTTGGCCTGTTCCTCATTCCAGTCGCCACCACCACCCGCGCCGAAACACCCGCAAACACCGACACCCCCAAGGCGGCCGCGAAGGCCTTTTACGACATCGTCATCAAGCGCCAGGTGAGAGGCCTTCCCCACAAGGAAGCCTGGACAGAACTGCAGCCACGCCTTTCCCCCAAGCTCATCTCCTTGGTCGAAGCCGCACGCGCCGAGCAGGCCGCCTTCATGAAGAAGCAAACGGACGAAAAGCCGCCGTGGATCGATGGCGACCTCTTCACCAGCCTCTTTGAAGGACCGCAGACCCACTCCGAAGGTGAAGCCCGCGTAAGCGCGGACCAGGCGAAGGTGTCAGTGAGTTTCACCTACACGGAAGGCGGGAGCACCACGAAATGGACGGACACGCTCATCCTGACCAAAGGTCCTGCCGGAAACTGGCTGGTGGACGACGTGTTCTACGGCGGTGGCTGGGACTTTGCCTCGGAAGGCAAGCTTTCAGAGAGTCTCAAAGTGCGTGAGTAATTACACGCTCGGCCCTTCCGCAGAACCGCCTCACCCTACCTTGTCATGAAACTCTCTCCCGTGCTCCTTATCCTGGCCGTCACTGGTATCTGTTGCTGCCACAGGATCTGGAGTGCCGATGCCCAGCCCGCACCTGCCAGCAAGGTGGCCCCCCAAGTTCTCCAACGGCTCGCAGACATGCATCGCCTGCAGGTCGAAAAGCTCGACCAGCTCGAAATCCTGCGGCAGGACCACACCCACCCCAATGCCTTTCCTCCGCTGTCCCACACCTTCGTGCTCCGTCTGGGAAATGGCGTGGAAGTGGTGACGGAACGCCACATGGAAGACAACGTTGTGGCACAGAAGGATTACTTCCTCAACGACAGTCGTGTGTACGCCTACCGGGTCACCCGTCATGACCCCAGCCCCGACGGCAAGACCAAGCGTGTCTCGGAAAGCCAGTTCCTCTTCGACAACGGCAGTCCCGTCTACAACGTCCTGGTCGCCGTCCGCGTGCCCGTGAGTGAGAATGCGCCAAGCTTCGCCAAAGCTACGGAAAAAGTGCTCCCCATTCCCGCCGGCCTGGAAGGCTGGGGACACAAGCTCACCGTCCGCGCCTTCGACATCGCCCGTAGTTTCAAGCCCGGCATTGGGCGTTATGCGTTTGGCGACTGGGACGCGTGGCTCCTGAAGAAAGCACCGCCTCAGGACAAGACTCCCCAGACCCAGGAAGACCGGCCCAAGGACTGGCTGCCCTTGCCCGACACACTGGTGCTTCCCATCGCCGACTCGCTCAGTCCGGACGGCCTCTATGAAATCGGCTGGGGCTATGAGAAAGGACCCGTCGACTGGAAGAAGCTGGCCTTCATGGAAGGTCCTGATGACGGCCCAAACTATCCCACCTTCTCCACCAAGCTGGCAGACGGCCCACTCACACCTGAGCTGGAGAATGACGGCGACTTTCTCATGAATCGCATCAGCGGAAAGACCCTGGCGAAACTCGACATGGACTACCCCGGCGAGCGCCAGCGTTTCAACCATGACGAGCTGATTGCGCACTGGTCTCCCTCCTCCGCCTGCTTTCTGGTACGCGCTGAGCAGAAGTGGTTCACCGAGTATGCGCAGGTCGGCTGGATCAAAGATGGTGCCTGCGCAGGCGTCTATGATGTGCTCGAAGTACTCAAGCCAGCCGCGGAAGACGCAGTGAAGAAATCCAAGCATCCCGCAGGTACGCGCCTGAAGAAGACTGGCGACGAAGCGGAGGACTACATGTTCACCCTTTCCAAGATGCTCCTCGAAGATGATGGCAAGTTCGAAGCGCATGTCATGGGAACGATTCCCAAGGACCCCGAGCCCAGCGGCTTCTACGAAGCCATCATCGAAGGCGCATTCTCACCCGGCGAAAAGGACGGCCCCGCCAAACTCAAGGTGAGCAAGACACGCGTGCTACCGGTGCGGAAGGATGGATAGGCATCGCGGTTGACGCTTGATTGACAGCCTGATGCCATCAATAGGTGAATCTGGGGCTTTCTGTCGCAAGCGAGACCGCAAAAACACATGAAGTCCTCCATCCTACTGCGCCAGTGGCACGACGCCGACATGGAGCCCTTCGCTTCCATGAATGCCGATGCCGAGGTGATGCGATTCTTCCCACGACCGTTAACAGCTCAGGAATCCCGGGAGGCGATGCAACGATTCCGGCAAGGGATTGAGCAGCGAGGATGGGGCCTGTGGGCGGTCGAAGTGGATGGCGATTTCGCAGGGTTCACGGGCTTGTCTGAACCAAAATTTTCAGCCCACTTCACCCCTTGTGTCGAGGTGGGCTGGCGACTCCGGCGAGAATTCTGGGGCCGCGGCATTGCCTTCGCTGCCGCCCAACAGGCGGTCGACTACGCCTTTTCGATTTTGCACCTTGAGCAATTGGTCTCCTTCACCACAGCCTCCAATCTTAAGTCGCGAAAGTTAATGGAGCGCCTGGGGTTCACCCACCACTCGGATGATGATTTCATGCACCCTCTGCTGGAAGAAGACCACCCTTTGCGCCATCACGTGTTGTACCGGAAGTGTGGGTCGGTTGATAGTCTTTGATTGATAGACTAACCCCTCCCGGAAGAAACCTACAGCTGCTGGAATACCGCGAAGAGCATTTTCCGATTGATGGCATGGGCGCAACAGCCTTGAAAGGGCAAGGCCCCAAGACCTGCCACCTACCGTGCTAACGCCCCGGGTGATGGAAGCCGGATGAGATCTATTTCTCAACTTTGACTTCATAATCGACGCGCCATTTCGAATCAGTCTTATCGAGCCCAAGCTCTTTGATAATCAAAGTGATGGGCAGGATGCGCTCGAAATATTTGGCACCGGGCCGGCTGGAGACAGCCACCCTGCGCTGGTCTGTATTTGCAGAAGCACCTGCGTCGGAGAGCCCTTTGAAGAGGATGCCCACCACTTTGCCGTTTTCCCGCAGTATCGCAGGAGCGCCAGAGTCACCTCGGAAGGTGTCGCATTCCGCGCCAATGCACTCCTGGGCATCTTTGCGGAACGTATAAACGGTTTCGTCTCCAGAAGCGAAGGGACCGTATTGATCTTTCATCCACAAAGTGGCGGCCAGGGTAGCTCGCTGCTTGCGCTGTTCATAATTCTCCGCCGTTTCATCGATGAACATTTCATTGATGACGTCGGTTTCGATGTCGGCGCGCTCAAGATTCGAAATGGAATGAGGAAACAGAACCCAGCTGCTGTCATGGACAGTACGGCTGAGTCCCTGGGGATGGCCCACAAGGAAAATAGGCGTCCAACGCAAGACTCGGCTTGAACTTAGGACGAGCTGCTTCCGTCCAATGGGCTGTGCGTCGTCTCGCCGACGCACACGCAATAGTACAAAGTCCAGTTCCGGACTGCGGTATACTTCCTCGCAATCGCATATGATCTTGGTCGGAGCGGGCGTGAAGCGCCGTTCCTCGAAATCCAGCCACACCTCGTATTCACTGGATGCGAAATCCTTCGCCCGCAACGGCTCCACATTGTGCTTCGCGGTCAGCACCAGGTTCTTTCCAATAATGACGCCGCTGCCCAGAGGGATGGCCGTATTCACGCGGGCAATGGCCACACACGAGGAGCATGTGTCATGAATTTGCGGATAGATTTCCGGCCTGTAATTGTCATTGAGGTTGTAGAAGCGCTTCTCGACAACGTCGAGTGTTTCGACATATTCCTTTACAGCAGCAGCCGTACTGGCATCTCTTCTCCGGTTTTCATAGTAGGCCCGCTCCTCAACCTCAAGGTCTTCTTTGAGCTTGGCCAACTGGGCCTTGATTGCTGTATCTGTCGTTTTCTGGTAGGCTTCGTTCACGGCGGACCGTGTTTCCCGATATTGATCAAGCAGGCCGGCCACATCCTGCTGTGCGGGCGGTTTGACAATCGCTTCCTTGGCAGCGGTGCCCAGGTCCCTGGTCTGCTCGCGGAGCGCGTCCATGGTCTTGGGCATATCCAGCTTGTCCATGGCCTGCTTAAATGCGCCAACGGACTTCACATTGAAGTCCTTCACTTTGACGTAGAAACGCCCCCCCGAAGTCTTGTCGAGCGCGAGGTGCAACGGGAGTTTCTCTTTGATTTGCTTGAGCGCCGCACCATTTTGCAATGTGAAATCACCCTTGGGTGTTTCCAATAGAACTTCTCCGCTTTTTTCAGTGATGACGCCCGCCTTCAGAGCGGATTCAGCCTGAAGCAGTGCCGTGGCCGTGACTGGCTGCTCGGTAAGGGTGGGAACAGCAGGAGACGGAACGGGAGCCGTCCCCACGGGCTGCTGGGCAAAAGCGACGCCAAGCATCCAAGTGTGCACGAACACCGCAAAAGAAAATCCGCGGCGCATGGGGCTACTCCTTTGCTAAGTTGAGATACGGCATCTTCATGGCCTCGGCGAAGCCAGGCACCCAAGTCACGTTGGGTTCACCCAACTACTTTGTCCACGGTGTCTGGGATATGAAGGCGGGGTTGTCCTTCCCTGCAAGATAGAAGTTCGGCTTCTGAAGTGCCCCGGCTGGAATGGCATTGCGTATGTCCGTATGAAAGCGGCGGTACGACCCGGAAAACGCCCCGTTACGCCACACTCCCAGCAAGGCCCCCGTGAAGGTGCCATTGCCGCCAAGACCATCCCCAGCCTCCTCATCATCCTGACAGGCGGAAATCAGAAGCACGCTGGCCTGGGTGGTCCCGACGCTATCTCTCTCAGAGGGCACCCCGCGGCCCAGATCCTTGTTCGCATCCAGTGCGAGTATCTTCTCTTGAATGGACCACGGAACGGTGCGCGTGAGCTCACCGGAAGCAGGCGAGGCGGGTTGCCCCGGGTCAAAGTTCTTGAGACCTGTCCCGCTATGGCAGCTGTCAAAGTACACCGCGATGCGAACACCCTTGGCAAAGTGCGTCCACATCTCAGCGAGCTCATCATCGAGCATCTGACCGTCGTAGAGGCAAAGAGTCTCATCCAAACCATCGTCCTCTCCGTCGTTATTCTTGTCAGGCGCTTGGGATCCATGTCCTGCATAACTGAACACAAAAATATCACCTGACTTGAGAGATCCGGCATAACTGAGAATCTGCTTCCTGACTGCGGCACGAGTCGCCTGGCCATCCAGCAGGGTTGTGGCAGTAAAGCCGCGGGCCTTCGCGATGCCCGCCATGGCTTTCGCATCGTGCACACAGTTCTTCAGCAGCTTGAGACCACCGTTGTAGGGGCCTGGAGCAACTTTGTTCACCCCCACCGCGAGAGCCACCGCCTTCCCCGTGCCAGGAGCCACGCCCCCATTTTCAGGGGCATTGGAAGCACCTTCTGAATCAGCGACTTTGGTGCTGCTACATGCGCTCAGGCAGCTCATCAAAAGCGCGGTCATCAGGGCCGGAATAGACGGTATTTTCATATGGGCAGAAAAATGCATGAGCGAGGAACCATGCGCGCTGACGACGCGCACTAAAATCCGATGTTTTATCATCCACCACTGGAAGGACAAGATCTTTTCGCATGCATCGACAAATTGGATGGCACTAGACCCGACCCAAGGCGGCCACTCGAAGCCCGGCAGCCAGAGCCATTGTTCGAGGCACTGCAATATTCACTTCGTCCAAGGACGCTCCCACTCGAAGGACAGCTTGCGCGCCCCATGACGAAAGAAGTTGGGACGTTGTGACTCGAGCCGTCTGGTGATGGCCCTGTGGAAACTTCGATATGAACCTTTAAAGTTGCCACCGTCCCATGTCTTGAGCAGGGCTCTCGTAAATATGCTGTTGATGATTCCGTCCTGGGTCAGCTCGCCATCTTGGCACGCAGATATCGAGAGCAGGGACGCCCGCGTTCGTGCGCGACTTTCCCTTTCAGGTGGCACGTTCCTGCCGAGTCTTTTGTTTTCAGGCATGTCACTAATCGCGTCGGCAATCTCTCCCGGGAGCAATTTGTCCCCCATGGCTTTGTTATCGTCTTCCTCTTTGATCACGGCCAGCGTGCTTTCCGGAAAGAAGAAGCGCCACAAGAAGCCTTCTTCAAACATTGGCCCGCCCAAGGGAGCAACAACTGGATGAATGTGCGCATGCGGCGGATACGTCGGAGGGAATCGGTCCAGTGGTTGACCTGCGGCCCGGAAATCGAGAGGGGCCGTGGGCGCTGTGCCACTGTGACAACTGTCAAAGAAGGCCACGATGCGAACCCCCTTGGCAAAGTGGGTCCAGAATTCCGCGAGTTCATCATCCACCATCTGGCCGTCATAGAGGCACAAGGTTTCGTCCACCGCATCCTTTTCATCGTTGCTGCTATCCCATATCACATTGCCGTGGCCTGAATAACTCAGGACAAAAATATCGCCGTCCTTCAAGATGGCAGCGGCCTCGAGAATCTTCTTTCGCACTGCCGCCTTGGTGGCTTCCTTGCTCCTGAGCATGGAGGCGGAGAACCCCTGGGCCTGCGCCACCTGCATCATGGCGGCAGCATCATTTTCACATCCATACAAAGGATCGAGTTTATTGGTGTAATGCGCGGGATCCAATCTGTTCAGGCCTATCGCAAGAGCCATGGCCGTAACCGCCTTTTCGGGTTCTTCCCGATGAATACGCAGTGACTTGCAGGAGGACAGACACACTAGGGCGGCCGCGGCGGTGACCATGACTATTCGCATGGCATACCGATTGCTCCAGATACTGGTAAATGTCTAGGGCCATGCACGTCATCAAGCATTCGGCAGAGCCCATCCTCTTTCAGCACATACAGGCACTCTGCTCCGGCGACCATCCTTTGTGATGGCGCAATGCACTTGGGGCAAGAGCGGCTCCCTCTGAAAAGTGCCATGCTACCAGATGTGGGATAGCCGCCTGGGGGGAGTCCGCCTGTGAGCGCAAACGGACTCAATTCCTCTCCAGCCTCATCACCTCCGTCACCACCGTGGCCACCAGCACCTGGGTGACTTGTAGCAGGAAGGTATAGTTCAGCGTCCCCGGCAAATCCGTAGGCATGTGATAATGGGGATTCCGGAACTCCGCCGTGTCCGTCCACATGATGGCCGGCACGCCGGCTTCCCAGAAGGAGGCATGGTCACTGCGGTGCAGCACTGGAAACAGAGGCTCCGTGCCGGGAGGCAGAGGAAGGCCGAGCACGGGAAACTTGGGCAGGTAGGTGTGTGCAATCGTCAGCACGTCCATCATGTGTGAAGTGCTCTGCGCATTGGCCACCAGTCCCAGGAAGTTCCCCTGGCTGGGGAACTGCACAGGCAAGCCCGGCGGTACCTTTTGGGTGTTGTACTTGTGGTCTGCGTAGCCCACCATCTCCAGCACGTGCACGCACTGGATGCTCTCGCGTTCCTCTGGCGAGAGCGCGGCCACGTAGTCTTCACTGCCCAAGAGGCCGTCCTCCTCGCGGTTGAAGGCGACAAAAGCCACGGGCAGGTCCCGCCGCCAGTTCCGGCAGGTCCAGGCGCAGGCGAGCAAGGCGGCCACGGCGCTGCCGTTATCGTCCGCACCCGGCATGTTCGGCACACTGTCATAGTGGGCCGCGACCAGAAGCACCGGACGGGTGATACCCGGGGGCCGGGCGACTACATTCAGGTACTGCCCCTGCAAGTCCACCTGGTAGCCCCATCCAGCAAGTTGCGTGGCCAGCCAGCGGGCCGCCGCCTGGTTCGCCTCCGCATTCGCGGAATAGTGCCGGGGAAGGCTGATGCCCTCCACCCACTTGCGCAGCCAGTCCGGTGAGATGGTAGATATCAGTGCAACCAGTTCCGGCGCCACCTGGCCCGGCTCTGTGTGTGCTGCGTTCCTTAACTCCATACAACAAATTTTTTGGGGGCGCATCATTCCCCCGACCCTCCTTCCGCACAACTTTGAAATATGCCCAGATTGCATTTAGGGGTCAAAAGGCAGCCGCTCCCGCGCTTGCAACCACCGGACGGGGATGCCCTCCCGACCCACGCTGAGCGCCACAATGCCTCCTGCCATGGCGGCGATGGTATCACAGTCCCCTCCTCCACTGATGGCCGCACTGATGGCCCCCGGAAAATCCTGGAGGTGTGTCGCGGCGCACCAGACGGCGAAAGGAACGGAATCCGGAGCGGTGACCAGCGCGCCATTTCCCAGCGCGCGTGCGGCATCCTCGATGGAAGCACCCGTCAAACCCACAGCCTTCTCCAGCCCACGCTGCACCTCACCCGGCGGCGTGTGATTGATGACCGCCTCAAAAAGAATCCTCCAACGCTCCGCAGACTCCATCTCCCGCGTCTGCCACGCCATGGCCGCTGCTGCCGCCACTGCGATGGCACCAGCAATCCCCTCAGGATGCATGTGCGTGACCTCGGATGACAGGCGCGCCTCGCTACAGGCCCGCAGCAGATTATCCGCGAAATATCCACCCACTGGCGCCACGCGCATCGCACTCCCATTTCCCATGGACCCGCGCCCGCTGAACGCCGAGGCCGAAGCCACGCGCCAAGGCTTCCCCTCCAACACACTGCGCAACTGCATGCGCGTCATCTTGCCGTACCCACGGTCCGGGGCCGCATCGAACCGCCGCGCGAAATAGAACGCGAGCGTATCCTGGTCGATGCCGCGTGCCAGCCGCAGCGTCTCCACCACCGCGATGGCCATCTCCGTGTCATCCGTGTGAAACCACGGCCCGGCCGGCATGGAATCGTCCTGGATTCTCTTCGCCGCCTCATCATAGCGATACGCCAGCATCTCTCCGAGCGCATCGCCGATGGCGAGTCCATCCAGGCTGAGGAGAGCACGTTCAAGTTCAGCGGAGAGTGCAGGCCGGCTCATGATGGAGGTTTTATCACAGAGGGATCTACTACTGGAAGACAGAGTTCGTGTTCCGTGCCGCGCCCCACCAGAAACACGTGGCCACCTGTCTACTTTCGCCCGAGCCATCGGAGCCACCCGGGCAGCTTGCCTTCACGCCTCACGCGTTCCAGTTCCTCCTTCAGGCGCTGCAACTTCGCGGCACGCTCGGCGAGCTTGGCTTTGAGTTCAGCTTTCTGCTCGCGCAGGGAGTCGATCTTTTTCCCAAGTTCGGCAACCGGAGGCAGTCCGCGCTGCACAGAGAGGTGCTGCTCCAGATGCCATGTGTACGTGACCACGGCACGGCGACAGGCGTCCCGCAGTTGGGGCACGATTTCCGGCTCGGATCTCAAGCGCTGCCAAAAGGCCTCCTGCTCCACCATGCCCTCCGGTACGGGCCATCGCATGGCCTCTGAAAAACGTCCGGGCTCCTCATGCAGCTGATTCCAGACCGGTTCCGTATCAGGGGCAAGTTGATCTCCCCGCCAGTGCGCCCGGAAGTGCAGGCAGGTGAGCACGGTCACATGGCGGATGGATTCCGTCCCGTAGGCACGCATGATGCGGGTCCACAGTTCCAAATCTCCTCCCCGTGGCATCTGGTCATTCCAGTATCCCACTTTCTCAAATGCCTCACGCCGGTGCATGACGCACGAGGAGGGCAACCGGCTCCAGCGATTTGCGAAGTACTCCTCGCGCATGACCTTGTCCTGCAGGTGAAAAACTGCCGGCACAATGGTACCACCACGCCCCACCCAAGCTGCGTCTGTATACACAAAATGAGCCCCGGGATCCTCCATGGCCTGTACCAGCAGAGCAAGGTGGTCACGGGTGACCAGGTCATCATGCGCCATGAACGCGATGAGTTCCCCCCGCGCCTCACGAAGCACCGTGTTCCTGTTCGCATAACCGAGCCCCATCCCTTTCGGAAGATCAAACCAGCGAACACGCGAGTCAGTAGCGACGTAGCGGGAAACGACCTCACCGGTGGAGTCCGTGCAGCCATCTCCACAGACCAACAGCTCGAAGTCCGTGAACGACTGTGCCAGCAGGGACTCGATGGCAAATGGGATGACATCGGGCCGGTTGTGCGTCGGCAGCAGGATGCTGAGCTTCATGGGTGAAGAAAATATTGTCTGGTCAGTGGCAAGTCGGGCCAGACCTCACTGTTCGCCTTTCACATCCCGGAATCGATAGGGAATCAAATCCGTGTCCAGCGGCAGACGAATCTTGTCCGGCGCCGCATGGTCATACTGGATGGTGGGGAAATTCACCACCATCAGGTCCTTGTTCCCAATATTTTCATCCGCATGCCACACGCCTGCGGGTACATTCACCAGCTGGCGACGCTGCTCGGAAAGATAGATCTCGTTGACCTGTCCGTGCGTGGGCGAGTCTGGCCGCGCATCATACATCACCAGTTTCATCTCCCCCTGCAGCAGGCAGTAGCGGTCCTCATGACACTGGTGCATGGCCCAGCCCTTCACCCAGCCGGGGCGGATGGTGAAGTGATAGACAAACACCAGCGGATCCTCATGCCAGGCCCAGCGTGGATCGAACATCTCACAAACTGTTCCACGCTCGTCCGTGTGAAGCGTCAGATCGCGAATCTTCACCCCATGCACCAGGGCCCGGGTGGACCGCCCACTTGCATCCACACTTTGTGAATCCGCTACGGCAGCGGCAATCAAACGGTCCTGAATGTCTTCCGAGTCTGGCATGGGCATGTGCGAGCCCTGTAGTCCAAGGTGCATGGTGTGGCAATGGGAATGGATGGCTCTCGCCATCATCATCATGGCAACGACTTCGCGTTCCAAGAGGAGGCGGAAGCGAGTCGCAGGGAGCGGCACTAGCCTTAGTGCCGGCGGTGAGACTTCAGGGTGCGGAGCCACATCTCAAAGTCATGCACCATGCTTCCCTGCTTCCCTCTGTGTGATGCAAACGTGGATGACGGCACTAAGCTAGTGCCGATCCCTGCGAAACAATCACTTCGTTTCACACATGCCTACAAAAAACCGGCAGCCAGTCACCTGGCTGCCGGTTGTGAGTGAGAAAACAATCTCGGCTGTGAGATGACTATTTGGCTTTGCCCACGCTGCCCAGGTTCTTCGCGCCGTTCACCTGGGAGTTCACGCGCAGACGCAGGCCGTTGAGGCGGATGAATCCGGTCGCGTCGTCCTGGTTATAGGCCTTGGTGGGGTCCGCTTCCATCGTGGCAATGTGCGGGTTGTACAGGCTCACCGGGGACTTGCGACCCGCGGCATGGATGCCGCCCTTGAAGAGCTTCACGCGGACCGTGCCGGTGACGTTCTTCTGGCTCTCCGTGACGAGGGCCTGGATGGCGAGGCGCTCCGGCGCATACCAGAAACCGTTGTACACGAGCTCGGCATACTTCGGAATCAAGCTGTCACGCAAGTGCATGACTTCGCGGTCCATGGTGAGGCTCTCAATCTGGCGATGCGCAAAGTGCAGGATGGCGCCGCCGGGGGTCTCATAAACACCGCGGCTCTTCATGCCCACGAAGCGGTTCTCCACCATGTCCACGCGGCCCACACCGTGCTTGCCGCCCAGCTTGTTGAGCACCTGCATGACCTTGAGCGGGGACAGTTCCTTGCCGTTCACGGCCACGCAATTGCCCTTCACGAAATCAAGCGTGACGTACTCGGCCTTGTCCGGGGCGTCTTCGGGGAACACGGACAGCACGGTGAAGTAGTCCTTGTTCTTCTTGTCGCCCGCGTCGAACCACGGGTCTTCCAGGATGCCCGCCTCGTACGAGATGTGCAGGAGGTTGCGGTCCATGGAGAAGGGCTTCTTCGCGCTGGCCTGCACGGGAATCTTCTTCTCCGCGCAGTAGGCAATCATCTCGGCACGACCAGGGAACTCATTGCGGAAGCGCTCATCGCGCCAGGGGGCGATGATTTCGAGATCCGGGGCAAGCGCCGCCGTCGTGAGCTCGAAGCGCACCTGGTCATTGCCCTTGCCCGTGGCGCCGTGGCCGATGGCAGTAGCGCCTTCCTTCTTGGCGATTTCCACCATGCGCTTCGCAATGAGCGGGCGCGCAATGCTGGTGCCCAGGAAGTACTGGCCTTCATAGATGGCTCCCGCCTGCATCATCGGGTAGATGAAGTCCGCAGCGAACTCGTCCTGGAGGTCGTCGATGTAGATCTTGCTCGCGCCGGTCTGCTTGGCCTTCTTTTCAAGGCCCTTGAGCTCATCTTCCTGGCCGATGTTCGCGCAGAAGGCGATCATCTCAGCGTCATAGGTATCCTTGATCCAGGAGAGGAGCACGGAGGTGTCGAGACCGCCGGAGTATGCGAGAACGATTTTTTGTTTGGCCATGGTCGGAGAAATGAGAGGGCCGGGAAGGTTCCACAGAATGGCCCGGGCGCAAGATCGTGCTTGTGACAAGGGGATCTCGAAACCGCGGCATTCACAGGACCGGACCTGCTGCAAGAAAAGGCCCCGGGAGCCATTAGTCTCAGGCATGCCTTTTCCTTCTCAAAATTCCTCTTCCCCAGGCGCGAGCCGACGGCGCTTCCTCACAAGCCTCGCCAGCGCCCCCCTTGTTGCAGGGTTGGCCATGGGTGAGACAGAGCCGGCGGATCCCGCGCTTGGCAGCTGCGGCCTGCTGGAGCCGGTCCGGCAGATGCCCATCAAGGACGATGTGGATGTCATCGTATGCGGTTCCGGGCCTGCCGGCATCGCAGCGGCAATCATGGCGGCCCGCACGGGTGCGAAGGTCCGCCTCTTCGAAGTGCACGGCTGCCTCGGCGGGGTGTGGACCGCGGGCCTCCTGAGCTACGTGCTGGACGCGAAGAACAGCGGCTTCAACCAGGAGATCATCGACAAGCTCAAGGAACGTTCCTCCTACAATCCGAATGGCGCAAAGGCGTACTTCTATGACCCGGAGGAAATGAAGCAGTTGCTGGAGGAACTGTGCGTGCAGTCCGGCGTGAAGGTGCAGCTCTTCAGCCGCATCGTGGCCGCTTACAAAGACAGCGCCAATCGCCTCACCACCGTAGTCACAGAGTCCAAGTCCGGCAGACAGGCGTGGAAGGCGCGCGTCTTCATTGATGCCACCGGCGATGGCGATCTCGGCAATCTCGCTGGCTGCGAGTGGGAACTCGGTGAGAGCAAGGCCTGCCCCTGCCAGCCCATGACCATGATGGCCATGGTCACCGTACCCGACCCAGAGAAGCTGCGTCCCTTTGCCTCGCACTACGGCGCGCCCTCGTGGCGCAAGGAGCCCGTGGAAAATTTTCGCAACGAGATGGCCCGCTTCGGTCACAAGGCGACCTATGGCACGCCTTCGCTCTTCCACGTGCGAGATGGTCTCTTCAACCTGATGATCAATCACGAGTACGCCGTACGTGCCGATGACGCTGCCGCCATTACCGAGGCCACCTTCCGCGCACGCAGTGAGATTCACACCATCACGCGTGGTCTGCGCAAGCTCGGTGGCGCGTGGGATGGCCTGCTGCTCGTGGCCACGGCGGAGCAGATTGGCGTGCGAGACGGACGCCGCATCAAGGGCCGCTACGTGATGAGCAAGGACGACCTCATCGAAGGTCGTCAGCAGGAAGATGGCGTGGTGACCGTCACCTTCAACGTGGACATCCACGCCGTGACGAAGAAGGACAATGAGACCGCCGCCTATCACAACGCCGGTGTGAAGACCAAGCCCTATCACATCCCTTTGCGCGCCCTCATTGCGAAGGATGTGGATGGCCTCATGATGGCTGGACGCTGCATCAGTGGCGACTTCATCTCCCACGCCAGTTACCGCGTCACCGGCAACGCCGTTGCCATGGGCGAAGCCGCCGGTGTCACCGCCGCCCTGGCAGCCGGGGGCAAGCAACAGCCGCATGACATTGTGTGGAAAGATGCTGCCGCGAAGCTGGCGCAACTGCACGGCAAGGCTTAAGGATCATGATGGCGAAACCGTGGTGTGTTGTTGATGTGATGAAATTCTCTTTTGTTCTTCCCAGTTTGTTGTTCGTGGCCAGCCTTGTTTCCGCGCATGCGGAGACTCCACCTGCCAATGCGAGTCTTGAGAAACAGATGAATCAGGCGTGGGATGTCGCCTGGACCCGCTTCTTCCACAAGGACGTGGAGACCTTCATGGACTACCTGAGCAGCTACGAGCCAGGGAAGGAGCAGGCGCATCTGCCCACGGCGGAAGAGGTGAAGCGCCAGTACCCCAATCCCTGCGGCTACAGCACCGGCATGGAGGATGGCATGATCCTTGGCGGTGCAGTGCTCAGCATGCTCTGTGATCGCTACGCGGTGACGAAGGAAAAAGACCTGCGCTCAAAAGCTGCCCAGGTCTTCCGCGGCATGAAGCTCTGTGGCACCGTGCATGGCGTGCCCGGCTATGTAGCCCGCAACGTGTGTCCCGAGGACCGCAAGAGCGTCTACATCAATTCCTCCCGCGACCAGGTCACCCACTATGTCCACGGCCTGTGGAAGTACTATCACAGCCCTCTGGTGGATGAACCCGCCAAGGTGGAAATCCGCAAGCTGTGCACCGAGGTCGCCGAGCGCATGATTGCTTTCGTCACGCCGGAAAATGACTACGACTTCTGCCGCGCCGATGGCCAGCGCTGCCCGCTCGGCATCTGCCGCATGTGGAATGTGCAGGCCCACGAAGCCGCCCGCCTTCCCATGATCTACGCTGCCGCGTGGGATGTCACCCAAAACGAACGGTACCGCGAGCAGTGGCGCAAGTATGCGGCCGAGGCGATCGCGCAGTCCACGACTCCGGTGGAGAGCAAACCCGCCTATGCCCTCCTACAGATGCAGGCCTCCCTGGAACTGCTCTATGCCCTGGAACCCGACAGCGCTCTCAAGAAACAGATTCAAGACATCATGCTGAAGGTCGGCGGCTTGGGTGAAAAGCGATTGGATCACACCGTGAAGATCATCGCGAAGAAGACGCCCGAGGAAATGCGCATGCTCGGCCCCGACTGGCGTACGGTCCCGGTATGGAAAAATCAGAAGGGCTATCCCAATCCCCAGTGGGGACCCTACCGCGAGATCTGGCACATCACCCGCGAAGCCGGTGAAGCCTCACTTCTCCCCCTGATGGCCGACCCACCCGCGATGTCCGCTCCGCAGAAGCAGCAGTTGCAGGACGTTCTTCTTCAGACCGACTACCTGCACAACTCCAGCTGCGGCATCATCTACCACCTCGCGGCGTATTGGAAGGCGAGGAGGAGTGGGGTGTGGTGAGGTTTGGCCGTATTTGCACTCGCTCTCCACAGGAGCATTGCGACTAACGATTTGGAGCAACGGTGTTTCACGCAAGGCGGAAGTCAGGATTTTTCAAGAGGGCGTTGAGCACCGTGAGGAGTTGTCGCATGACTGCGGTGAGGG